>DMZZ01000211.1:0-5800 GCA_003484805.1 Comamonadaceae bacterium
CAACGCCGCAGATCGCCCGCAAAGACCACTGCCCAAAGGGTTGGAGCGAAATCGGGCGATTGCGCTCCAACGCTGCCCCTGCGAGATCGTAAACACGTTCTAAGGGCGCAAGCTGGCAGGGCACGTGCACCCCGCTGCCGTGGCGGTGTCAGTGCTGCGCCAGCGCCTTGGATGCGGCGCCTTGCAGCGCCCGCTGTGCCTGCACGTTCGCCGGAGCTGCCCACGAACCACCGCCTTGCTGCAGCTTGAACGACGCTGCCAGGCTGGCCAGCTGGCGCGCCTGCTCCTGCAGCGCGCTGGACGCCGCCGAAGTCTCTTCGACCAGTGCCGCGTTCTGCTGGGTCACACCATCGAGGTGCGCCACGGCCTGGTTGATCTGCCCCAGGCCCATGGACTGCTCGCGGCTGGCCGAGGCGATTTCGTCCACGATGTCGGCCACACGCTGGATGCCCGCCACGATTTCCTGCATGGTCGATCCCGCCCGGGCGACCTGCTCACTGCCCACCTCGACCTTGGCCACCGAGTCGGAGATCAGCGCCTTCACCTCCTTGGCAGCCTCGGCGCTGCGCCCGGCCAGGCNNCGCCTGCGCGGGCGGCTTCCACGGCTGCGTTGAGCGCCAGGATGTTGGTCTGGAAGGCAATGCCGTCGATCACGCCGATGATGTCCACAATCTTGCGCGACGAGGTGTTGATCGCCTCCATGGTGTCCACCACCTGCGCCACCACGGTGCCGCCGCGCTGTGCCACGCCCGTGGCCGACGCCGCCAGCTTGCTGGCCTGCGCCGCACTGTCGGCGTTCTGCTGCACGGTGCCCGAGAGCTGCTCGGTGGCCGATGCCGTCTGCTCCAGCGCGCTGGCCTGCTGCTCGGTGCGCGAGGCCAGGTCCTGCGTACCGGCGGCCACCTGCGTGGAGGCCCCGGCGATCGTGTTGGCTCCATGGTGCACCTGCCCGATCACATGGTGCAGGTTGCCACGCATGGTTTCCATCTGGGCCAGCATGACGCCGATTTCATCCTTGCCCTCGGATGCGATGCGGTGCGTGAGATCGCTGGCGCCAATGGCAGAGACTGCCGCGTTGGCGGTCCGAAAGCCCTTGACCATGTGCGTCAGCAGCAACAAGGCCATCAGCGAGGCGGGCAGGCCGAGCACGAAAGTGGCCAGCGCAAAAACCCACAAACCGATCTCGTAGCGCTGCTGTGCGTCCTGGTAGGCCGCGTTGGCACGCTGGACCTGGTGGTCCCGGAAAGCCACCATGGACTTGACCACGGCCTCGCCCTCCGCACGGCCCGCCGCCAGGAAACCGGCCATGATCTCGGGATTGAAGTCGCCCTTCGTAATGGCGGCCGTCACCCCGTCGAGCTTCGCGCGCCAGGCCTGCCGGTGCGTCTGGGTGGCATCCAGCAGCTTTTTCTCCTCGGGGTCGGTGATGCCCTGCTCCATCGCCTTTTGCAACTCGTTGGCTTTGGCCCGGTTGGTGGCAATCGCCTCCAGATGCACGTTCGTGGGATGGCTGTGGATGCTCGCCAGCACGCTATCAGGGGCATGCTGGAAGGCCAGCAGCACCTGCAGACGGTTTTGCACGGTGAGATCGATCGACTGGTCCGCCAGCAAGGCCCGGTGCATGGCCTCGTCATGCAGGGTCTTGAGACTGTCGCGCGCCGACGACAACCCCCAGAAACTGACCCCGATCACCACCGCACCCGATAACCAGAACAGACAGAGAACAATGACAAAACGCAGGGTGATCCGCAGGTTGTTCAGCATGAATGCTTTCAATAAGTTACAAGTTGTCCATGATAGTAGCGCCCACGTTCACCCGAATACCGACACCAGAGTAGGGCGCTCGGACTCTCCGGTCCGCGCCGAAAAAGAGAGCATGGACACGCCATGGGACAATCGCCCCCCATGAATCCGGAACAGTACGTCCAGCAAAAGGCCGCCGCCTCAGGCAGCAGCTTCTATTACGCCTTTCTGTTCCTGCCCCGGCCCCGGCGCGCAGCCATCACGGCGTTTTATGGCTTCTGCCGCGAGGTGGACGACGTGGTCGATGAAGTGTCCGACCCGGGCGTTGCGCACAACAAGCTGGCCTGGTGGCGTGGCGAGGTGGCGCAGTCCTTCCAGGGCCAGCCCACCCACCCGGTGATGCAGGCGCTGATGCCGCACGCCGCCGCCTACGGCATCGAGCCGCGCCACCTGCTGGCGGTCATTGAAGGCTGCCAGATGGACCTGGAACAGACCCGCTACCTCGACTACCCCGGCCTGCAGCGCTACTGCCACCTCGTGGCGGGCGTGGTGGGTGAGGTGGCGGCGCGCATCTTCGGCCAGCAGGAGTCGGCCACCACCGAGTACGCACACCGCCTCGGCCAGGCGCTGCAGATGACCAACATCATCCGCGACGTGGGCGAGGACGCCCTGCGCGGCCGCATCTACCTGCCGGTGAACGAGTTGCAGCAGTTCGACGTGAAGGCGCACGAAATCCTCAAGCGCCAGTATTCCGAGCGATTCACCGCGCTCATGCGCTTCCAGGCCGAGCGCGCCCACCACCTCTACGACGAGGCGCTGGCGCTGCTGCCCGCCCAGGATCGGCGCGCGCAAAAACCCGGCCTGATGATGGCCAGCATCTACCGCACGCTGCTGCGCGAGATCGAGCACGAAAACTTCCAGGTGCTGCACCAGCGCATCAGCCTCACGCCGCTGCGCAAGTTCTGGCTGGCCTGGAAGATGCAGGCCCTCGGCAGGCTATGACCCCCACGGTTGCCCATTGCGTGTGGCGCCCTGCCCCCCAAGGGGGCCGCGTTTCCCTTGCGGGGCTGACCGCCAAGCGGCTCAGAACGCCTTGGGGCGGCCCGGCGGCGAAACATCTTCTCAACCCTGGCTGAACCATGCACATAGCAATCATCGGCGCCGGCTGGGCTGGCATGGCTGCGGCTGTGGCCGCCGTGCAGGCGGGCCACCACGTGACCGTGTTCGAGGCCGCACGCACCGTCGGGGGGCGCGCGCGGACCCTGGAAGCCACGACAGCGGACGGCACCGCGCTGCCCCTGGACAACGGCCAGCACATCCTCATCGGGGCCTACACCGAATCGCTGCGCCTGATACGGCTGGTGGGCGTGGACATCGATGCCGCCCTGCTGCGCCTGCCGCTGGTGCTGCGCTTCCCCGACGGCAGCGGGCTGCGCCTGCCCGATCTTCCGCCTCCCTGGGATGCCGTGCTCGGCATCGCCCGCGCACGCGGCTGGAGTTGGGGCGAACGGCTGGCGCTGCTGCGCCAGGCGCAGGCCTGGCAGCGCGCAGATTTTGCCTGTGAGCCCACGGACACGGTGGCCGCGCTGTGCGCCGATCTGCCGCAGCGGCTGCTCGATGGCTTCATCGACCCGCTGTGCGTGGCCGCGCTGAACACCCCCGCCCAGGAAGCGAGCGGCCAGGTCTTCCTGCGCGTGCTGCAGGACAGCCTGTTCAGCGGGCGCGGCGGCTCGAACCTGCTGCTGCCGCGCGTGGACCTGGGCGCGCTCTTTCCCGAGGCGGCGGCACGCTGGCTGCACCACCAGGGCGCCAGTGTGCGCACAGGCGAGCGCGTGCAGGCCCTCGTGGCCTTGCCGCCGGGACAGGGCTGGCTCGTCGATGGCATGCCGTTCGACGCCGTGCTGCTGGCCACGCCCAGCACCGAGGCGGCGCGCCTGGTGTCGCAGTGCGCGCTAAGCGCCCCCTGCACCCTGGCCGTGCAAATGTGCGATTGGGCCGTCGGCGCGCAGGCACTGCGCTTCGAGGCGATCACCACCGTCTACGCCCAGGGCACGCCGCACGCCGATGGCCGCCTGCTGCCCGAGCCCATGCTGGCGCTGCACGGCAGCGCCGGGCACCCAGCGCAATTCGTGTTCGACCGGGGCCAGCTCGGCGGCCCGCCCGGCCTGCTGGCCTTCGTGGCCAGCGCCAGCCGGGGCGAGCGCGCGCAGACCGAGAGCCTGGTGCTCGAACAGGCGCGCCGACACCTGGGCCTGGCCGGCCTGCGCGCGATGCAGACGGTGGTGGAAAAACGCGCCACTTTCGCCTGCACCCCGGGCCTGCGGCGTCCCACCGCCAGCATCGCCCCCGGCCTGTGGGCCTGCGGCGACTACGTCGCGGGCCCCTACCCCGCCACACTGGAAGGGGCGGTGCGCAGCGCCGCGGCGGCGGTGCAGGCGCTCACAGACGCCAGCAGGCCGCCAGCACCAGTGTCGCCTCCGGAGTGAACAGCCCCTGCACGACCCGCTCGCGCACGGCCTCAAACGGCAGCAGCTCGAAGCAGGCCACCTCGCCGTCCTGGTTGCGCGGCACCCGACCCTCGGGCACGACGGCGCTGAACCAGTCGATGCGCTCGCGCATGTAGCCCGTGCCGCCCCCTTCGCGGCTGGGGCGCTCGAAATCCACCTGGCCGCCGTGCACCACGTCCACGAGGGCGGACATGCGCAGACCCGCCTCTTCCCAGGTTTCGCGCGCGAGCGCCTGATCCAGCGTGTCGGCGGCAGACACCATGCCGCCCATCAGCGTGTCCCACTGGCCCGGGTTGTTGGGTTTGTCGAAGGCGCGCTGTTGCACCCACATGCGGCCACCGGGCGCCAGACCCACCAGGTGCACGGCCTGCGTGGCGATGCCCAGCACACGCACCAGACCGCGCTCGATGGTGCCCAGGCACTTCCCCTGGGCGGTGCACACGGCCAGCTGCTCGTTGCGCCACGGGCCGCAGTGGCCGAGCGCGCGCAAGGCCCGCGCAAGCGCATCAAACGCCGCCGTCAGTTCGCCGTGCTGGGCCTCCAGGCACCACACGGGCGATGCAAAACGCTCCTGCATTGATAGCTTATAGCGCACATCCAGCAAGCTGTGGATCACAATTTCGTCGAGAATACCGTGCTCGACCGAGCCGACGTGGTAGCCGTCGGCGAAGAGCGGCAACCGCGCCCGGAGCGGCGGCTGGCGCGCATCGGCGCGGGCACGCTGGAGCCAGTTGGGCAGCGGCGCGCTCACAGCGTGAGAATGGTCGAGCCCGTGGTCTTGCGCGCTTCCAGGTCGCGGTGCGCCTGCTGCACATCGCGCAGCGGGTAGCGCTGGTCGATATGGATCTTCACCTGGCCGCTGGCCACCACGGCGAACAGCTCGTCGGCCATGGCCTGCGTGCTTTCACGCGTGGCGATGTGGGTGAACAGCGTCTGGCGCGTGACGTAGAGCGAGCCCTTGACACCGAGCGAGCCCGGTGCAAACGGCGGCACGGGGCCCGAGGCATTACCGAAGCTGGCCATCAGGCCGAAGGGCCGCAGGCATTCAAGCGACTTGTCCCAGGTGTCCTTGCCCACCGAGTCGTACACCACCTTCACGCCCTTGCCTGCGGTGATTTCCTTCACCCGCGCGGCGAAATCTTCGGTGTTGTAGTTGATGGCATGCGCGGCGCCGTTGGCCAGCGCAAGCTGGCACTTGGCGTCGGTGCCCGCCGTGGCGATGAGCTGCAGGCCCAACGCCCTGGCCCACTGGCAGGCGATCAAGCCTACGCCGCCGGCAGCGGCATGGAACAGCACAGGGTCGCCGCTCTGCAGGCCTTCGACCGGCAGCGTCTTCTTGAGCAGGTACTGGGCGGTGAGGCCTTTGAGCATCATGGCCGCACCGGTCTCGAAGCTGATGTCATCGGGCAGTCTGCACACGCACTGGGCGGGCATCACGCGCACTTCGCAGTAGCTGCCGGGCGGCTGGCTGGCGTAGGCGGCACGGTCGCCCACCTTCAGGTGCGTGACGCCCTCGCCCACGGCTTCGACCACCCCTGCGGCCTCCATGC
>DMZZ01000342.1:0-4104 GCA_003484805.1 Comamonadaceae bacterium
AGTGCTCACCCGTTTCGGCACTGCGCTCGGCCACCTTGGCCGCCAGGAGGGATGAATTGCTGGCCAGCAGCACGCGCAGGCTGCGCCGCTCCTGACCGACCTGCACCAGGTGGGCTAGAAGCCGGGTGGCACTGATGGCAGGAGTGGGCGAGAGCAGGCAATCAAGCAGTGCGCGCACGCGAAGAATGCGCTCGCGCAACTGGCGCAGGCGAAAGACCAGACCCACAGAGATGCCGTTGTCCTCGAAATGCTGGTACACCGTGGCCGTGGCTGCGCGGCATCCTTCGAGCCGCTCGCGCAGGCGCTGAGCGGCTTCATCCAGCCGGTCGCGCGTGCGCAGGCCGTGCAGCACTTCCACGCGCAGACTCTCCACGTCGCGGATCAGTGCGTGAAACGGCTGGGTCGCGCGGGCTTGCTCGCTCATGCGCAGGCGCAATTCGGGCGCGAACCCGGTCGACAGGATCTGCCCCGCGCAGTAGGTGATGGCGTCGAGCAGCACCTTCTGCCAGCGCGAACCCTGCTCCGGGTTGTCCGACAGCAGCGCCACGAGCCGGAGCAGGTCGGCCTCGGGCAGTGCGCCCAGCCATTGCGCATCAAAGGCACTGGGCAGGGCCAGGCTGAAAAGCTCGGTGGCATCGATGGTTTCCGGGCTGCCAGGCAGGAGCTTGCAGCGCAGGCGCTCGGCCACTTCACTCACCAGGGCCGTGCGGGGGGCAAACCCGAAATCGGCGAGCAGCGGGGTCATGTCCACCGTGTCCACCAGTGTGACCCACCAGGCGTGCAGCCGGCTCTGCAGTTCGGGTTCGGCCTCCAGCGCATCCAGAAAGAGCTGGACCCGGCCCAATGCGGCGGGTACCGACTCCTGTGGCCCCCGGATCCATGTCAGCAGGTTCACCAGCCAAAGGTGGCGCTGCGCCAGACCGCCCCCGGAGTCCAGGGTCGACAGCAGCGTAGCCAGCTCAATCGGTGCACGGCTCAATGCAGCACCCGGCCGCCCAGCGGCTGACCCGCCCCACCGGTGTCCACCGCTTCGAGCAGGAACATTGCAATCGGTGCAGCGAAGGCTTCGCCATCTTCGGCCACGCAGTGGTAGCTGCCATGCATGGTGCCCGTGGGCGTGCGCAAACGGCAGCCGCTGGAATACTGGAAGGATTCGCCAGGCTTGAGCAGCGGTTGTTGCCCCACCACGCCCAGGCCCTTGACTTCCTCGGTGTGCCCCTGGGCGTCAGAGATGACCCAGTGGCGTGAAATCAGTTGCGCCGGGACGTCACCCGCGTTCGTGATGGTGATGGTGTAGGCAAAGCTGAATACGCCTGCATCGGGACTGGATTGCCCGGGCAGGTATTGCGGCTGCACCTCGACGTCGAACTGGTACTTGGACATGATGGGGCGCATGGTAACTGCGACAATGGCGGTATGAGCCGTACCTTCCGCATTGCCCCTTCGATCCTGTCCGCCGATTTCGCCCGCTTGGGCGAAGAGGTGCAAAGCTGCATCGCCGCCGGTGCCGACTGGATCCATTTCGACGTGATGGACAACCATTACGTGCCCAACCTCACCTTCGGCCCCATGGTGTGCCAGGCGCTCAAGCCGCACGCCAAGACGCCCGCCGGCGTGGCCGTGCCGATCGACGTGCACCTGATGATCCAGCCCGTGGACGTGCTGGCAGCGGCCTTTGCCGAGGCGGGCGCCGACTACATCAGCTTCCACCCGGACGCCTCAGGCCATGTGCACCGTAGCATCCAGGCGATTCGCGCCAAGGGCGTCAAGCCCGGGCTGGTGTTCAACCCCGCCGAGCCGCTGGATGTGCTCGACTGGGTGATCGACGACATCGACCTCATTCTCATCATGAGCGTCAACCCGGGTTTTGGCGGCCAGAGCTTCATCGACTCGGCCCTGCGCAAGATCGAAGCCGTGCGCAAGCGCATCGACGCCTGCGGCAAGGACATCCGCCTCGAAGTCGATGGCGGCATCAAGCAGGACAACATCCGCCGCGTGGCCGATGCCGGAGCCGACACCTTCGTGGCGGGCAGCGCGATTTTTGGCAAGCCCGACTACCGGGGTGTGATCGATGCCATGCGGGGGCAGCTGGGCGGCTGACTTGGCTTTTTGTTCACCAATGAAAAAGGGCCGACGAATCGTCGGCCCCCCGAGTTCGACACTTTGATCCCATTTGTCGCCCCAGCTGGGATGCCGGGGTCATATAAATCAAGTACTTGCATGCACTGATGAGTGCTGTTTTCCAGTTTTTGTGTAGTGCCAATATACGTGCTACATGTAGTTTTCATGTGCTCGTGGACGCGCTATACTCCAGCGCATGTTCATCAAAGTCACCACCTCCGGCGGTCACCGCTATGCGCGGTTAGTGGAGTCCTTTCGCAACGAAGATGGCCAGCCCCGCCAGCGCACGGTAGCCACCCTCGGGCGTATTGACGAGCGCGGCGGACAGCTCGATGCCCTGCTGGGCGGTTTGCTGCGTGCCAAGGGGCACCAGGCGGGTGATGGCGATGCGCCCCAGGTTCGCTTTGAGTCCGCGCTTGCGCTGGGCGATGTCTGGGCTCTTGACGCCCTATGGTACGAGTTGGGGTTTGATGGCCTGAGCGCCGTTTTCCGGCGCGCACGCTTTACGACTGCCGTCGAGCATGCCATCCGCGTGATGGTCTTCAACCGGCTGTGTGACCCCGACTACAAACTCGGCGTGCTACGCTGGCTGCAGACCGTGAGCATGCCCGGCATCGATGTGGACAAGCTCACACACCAGCAGTTGGTGCGCAGCATGGATGCGTTAATGGATCACCAAGCGGCTGTGGATGACTGCATCGCCGGGCTCCTGCGCCCGCTCATCGATCAAGACCTCTCGGTGGTGTTCTATGACCTGACCACCATCCGCGCCGAGGGCTTGAGTCAGCAAGAGGGCGATGTGCGCCATTTTGGTATGTCCAAGGAAGGTGTGATTGCACGCCAGTTCATGCTGGGTGTCGTGCAAACGTCGGAGGGGATGCCGATCTACCACGAGGTTTTTGACGGCAACACGGCCGAGGCGCCGACGCTGCAGCCCACGCTCAAGAAGGTGCTCAGTCGCTATCCACACATTCGCCGCCTGGTGGTGGTGGCCGACCGGGGCTTGCTGTCGCTGGACAATATCGATGCGCTGTCCAAACTGCAGGTGGGCTCAGGCCGGGCTCTGGAATTCATCCTGGCCGTGCCCGGCAGGCGCTATGGCGAGTTTGCTCACCTCCTGCAGCCGATCAGCGAGCAAGCGGCCCAGGCCAGCGAGGAGGTCGTGGCCGAGTGCGAGTGGCAAGGCCATCGCCTGGTGGTGGCGCACAACCCGCTGCAGGCGGCCCAGCAAACCCAGGATCGCCTCTCGCGCATCCATGCGCTTGAGCAGCGCGCCACCCAGTTGGCTGGCAAGCTCGATGCCCAGGAGGCAGGCAAAGTCCAGCGCGGGCGCAAGCTCTCCGATTCGGGCGCCAAGGCGCGGTTCTTCCATGAGGTCAGCGACGCCCATCTGGCACGCATCATCAAGGTGGACTTGAAGTCCGATCTGTTCACCTACAGCATCGACGAGGCTGCGCTGGCCAGGGCCCAGATCATGGATGGCAAGCTGATGCTGGTCACCAATGTGCAAGATATGAAGGCCGCCGATGTGGTGAGGCGATACAAGTCACTGGCCGATATTGAGCGGGGTTTCAAGGTGCTCAAGTCCGAGATCGAGATCGCTCCGGTGTTTCACCGCTTGCCCGAGCGCATCAAGGCCCATGCCAGTATTTGCTTCATCGCGCTGATCCTCTACCGCGTCATGCGCCAGCGCCTCAAGCGCGCGGGCGCCGACCTGTCTCCCGAATCGGCGCTGGCCGATTTGCGCCGCATCCAGCGGCACTCCGTGAGCATCGACAACGGCGCTCCCATCCAGGGCGTCTCCACCATCCATCAACGCCAGGCATCTGTCCTGGCCGCACTCAGCATCAAGAAACCCACGCACGACGCTCAAATGACATTGCTGTAGTCCTGAATCCGTGACGTCAGATCAAATAGTTCCAATTTTTTCAATTAAATCAATGACTTAGGTTTAAAACCCGGCTCACCCAGCAGGTGAGCCAG
>DMZZ01000376.1:0-458 GCA_003484805.1 Comamonadaceae bacterium
GCTTCGGCCTGCCAGCGTTGCTGCAGGGCCTTGATGGCATCAATGCGCAGCATGGGCGCAGCACTCAGCACGCCCTCCTCCTCGATCATGGCATGACGGCGTGCCAGGCTTTCGGCCTGGGCCTTTTCCAGGGGTTGAGAGGCCAGGGCCAATGCCTGCTTCCACAGGGGTTGCAGTTCGGCAAACACCTTCTCGCCCACATGACCGCTTTCGCGCCAGCGGTCACCAAACTGGTGCAGGGCACGGTTGATGGCTTTCCAGTCTCCCGAAGCCGCATGCTCCTGCGCCCAGGCCTTGACCTCCTCGATCAACGCCAGACGCTGCGCCTTGTGTTCAGCGGTTTCGGTGCGAATTTTTTCCAGCCACGCTTCCACCACCTTGTGGGCTGCGTTGCAAGCTTCATCAAATTTCTTCCACAAACCGTGGTTGGGTGCGCCGCCCTGGTCGGCCTGCTTCCA
>DMZZ01000376.1:470-4126 GCA_003484805.1 Comamonadaceae bacterium
CTCCAGCGCTGCCAGCCTTCGAGTTCGCCCGCAGCCACCAAGGCAGTGTGCACACGTTGCTCCAGTGCAGCATCGATATGCCGCCCCTGCGTCTTGAGCACGGCACGCAGCGCTGCCGCAGCACCCGCACTGGCCTTGCCATGCCCTTCGGCCGTTTCCTGTTCCAGCTTGGCCAGCGCCTCGCTCACCACCAGGGATGCCTTGGCAACCACCTCGGGATCCACCTTGGCCCGGGGCGCACGCGCCGGGCGTTCCGCAGCGGCCGTCTCGGCGGGCACGCCCCGCGCCAGACGCAATTCATCGGCCCACACCGGCACGGGTGGCAAGGCGGCCTGAGCATCTTCAGCCGCAGCCACTGCCAGTGCCACGGCAGACTGGAACGCATCCCAGACCACCAGCAGCTGGACACGCGAGGCATCGAGCAGCGGTGGGAAACGCGCCTCCACACTGGGCCAGCTGGCATCCCCCGAAAGCGCCTGCGCCTGCTCCTGCCAATGCTGCACATCCGTCCGCAGCACCTCCTGCGCCGCCTGGGCATCCCGCCACGACTTGGTGGACAGGACTTCGATACGCTGAGCCAGCAGCACAGCGGCCTCGCGCTGAACCTGTACACGGTGCTGCAGATCTTCAATGACCTTGACGCGGTCGGCCAACTGCACCTTGAGCTGCGACAGCGGCTCACGCGACAGCGGAGCCCCTGCCTTGGCCGCATCGCGCTGCCAAGCCAGGGCGTCAGCGATATTGAGCTTGGTGGCCGTCAGCAGCGCCTGCGCCTTCTCAGCCCATTCGGCAGCAATGGATTCCTGGTTCTTGGCGCGCCGGATTTCATCGAGGCGTTCGCGCACGGCGCGTGCAGCGCCCTTGTCGCGGCTGCTGAGCTCCTTGAATACTTCCTGCAACTGCTCGTGCGCCGGCTGGGTGGTCAGCCATTCGCGGATGCGTGCAGCACGCTCACCCGACGTTGCAGCCGAGAAGGCACCTCCCGTCAGTCCATCCAGCGGATGGGCATCGGGGGCTTTGGCCGGAGCCGGCGTGGTTTCGGGAGCGTCAGACATTTTGTTGCGGGAGAAAATTGGAAACATGACTCTACGGGAACAGTCCCCCGAACCAAGGTCGGGAAACGCAGGAATGGCGCACCGCCGACGGGCAGAGACCCGCAGCAGGCGAAAGCGCTATTTTCACCGGGATTTGACCCGCGTCCCTAACGCAGGTCAACGGGTGGCCAGTGTCAGCTCGGCATGCGGCCTCCAGGAGGCCTCCGGCGGCACCACCCGGGCGGCTCCGAGAAAGAGCCGATCGGCCGGTAGCTGGCGCGACGCCAGGTAGTCGCGCACGGCCACGCCACGGGCCAGCGCCAGTTCGCGCATGGACGCCTCGGACACCGGAATGCTGGCCAGTAGCAGAGCCTCCATCTCGCCAGGGGGCAGGTTCTTGGCAATCCCCACCAGGTTGCGCGGCTTGGGCGTATCGGATCGGCGGTACACCTCCTTGAGCAAGGCCGGATATTCCTCGGCGGTGATGGTCTTCACCTCGTCCGCTGGCTGCCCCGCGCGCAGCGCGGCAAGCCGCTTTTGGGCCAGCAGGGACTGCTGCAGCTGGGCGCGCTTCCAGGCATCGCGCTCGGCTTCGAGGTTGGCCGCTCCCGCCACGGTCATTTTGAGGGCAGGCCGGTCTGTCAGCGCCTGCACAACCTTGTCCAGTCCCTGGCGCGCGCCTTCATCCAGCACGGCACTGCCCGCAGCAAAAGACACGGAGCCCAGCTCATCCCCGCCGCCCAACGCGCCTGCCAGCAAGGAAAACGGCGCGGTCACCGCCTTCATGATGAGGTTGCCGATGACCCGGAAGATCACCGAGCCCAGACGGAACTCCGGATCGTCGAGCGAACCGCTGATGGGCAGATCCACGTCGATGACACCATTGCGGTCAGCCAGCAACGCCACCGCCAGCCTCACCGGCAGGCTGGCGGGCGCCCCTTGCACAGGATCACCGAAAGTGAGCTGGTTGAGTACCAGTTTGTTGCTGGCCGTGAGCTGCCCGTCGGGCAGCACCCGGTAGTTCACGTCCATGCTGAGCTTGCCACGCTCCACCCCATGGCCGGCATACCGGATGGTGTAGGGCGAAAGCGGCGGCAACTCCAGATCACGCATGCGGCCCTGGATATCCAATGCGAGTGGCTTGGCCAGCGGATTGAGTTTGCCGGTGATCTCCAGCGATGCAGTTCCCTCAACCCGGCCCCGCAATTCCAGGTCGGCCATTTCGGGGGCAGCACCCGTCGATGCCGACACCGAAGAGAATGCACTGAGCCTCCCCGTGAGTTCGCTCAGGTCGGCCGAATAATTGGGCTGAATGAAGTAATCGGTGAAATGGACACGCCCCCCCGTGAGCGACACCGGGCCGAAACGGATGACCGGAGCCAGCGCCGCGTCCTGCGCCGCAACCGGCGCAGGCGCTGAAGCAGCCACAACCGGCGACATGGCAGGCACAGCGGCTGGCGCAGCCGCAGTCCTCTTGAGCATGTCCTGCAGATTGATGCGCCCGTCGGCCTGCACAATGATGCGGGCGAAGAAATCGCTGAGTGCTGTTTCACGGACATCCACCACAGCGGGCTGGCCCGGAACCAGGGAGACATCGAGACCACGCAGACTCAGCGATTTCCAGTTCAGCAGCTCCTCACCCCGGCGCAGCATGCGGGGTGCATCGGCCCTGGCACCGTCCTCAACCTGCTCCACGGGCGCCATGCGCACGCGCGCATCGTCCAGCGCCGCGTCGCCCTGCACGCCCAGCCGTGGCCCTGCAGGGGTGTCGGCATACTGCACCTGGCCCCTGAAACTTCCGTCAACCCGGCGAATGTCCACCCGCAGGGCATTGGCAACGTAGGGCTCGAACGGATGCAAAGGCAACTGGGCGGCGGTCACCTTGCCCTGGGCCTGCAAGGGCGACAGGCCCAGCGTGCCTTCATATTCCAGCCGCCCCGGATCGGCACGGCTCACCCCCATGCGCGCTGACAGGCTGACAGCAGAGGGCTTGGCCGACGCCGCCAGCGGAGCAAAGTCCTGTAGACGCAGCCGCAGGCCCGTCACGGTGAATGCCACGGGTTCGGCCGTCAGGGCATCCCGGAAGGCCGCTGCACCTCCATCCATCTCGACATTCGCCATGTGCACCGACCATGGAGCAGCGCCCGACTGGGTGGCATGTCCGGCGACTTCCGGCTGAGACACCTGCCAGCGCTCGAACATCCAGCGGCCATCTGCTGAGCGGTCCACCAGCGCACGCGGCTGGGTCAGCGAGATCCGGCCCACGCGCACGCTGCGCTGCACCAGATCCATGCGGGCATCTTCCACACGCAGATGCTTGATCTCGGCCAGGGACTGCTTGCCCCGCATGGCAACGGTGGCAGGCGCACTCTCGGTGCAACCGGAGAGGTTGGTGCAGGACAGCGTCACGTTGTCGAGCCCCAGACCCGCCACCTGTGCCATCAGCGCCGGGCCATTCCAGGCCAGGCCGGCATCCACCGCCAGCACCCCACCCAGCCGGGGCGTGATCCATTGCGCCAGGTACGGCGCAGCCAGCTCCAGCGGCAGGGAACGCACGGAAACCGCTACCTTTCCCAGACGATCGGTGCCGTCTCCTGCAAATGCCAGCTCCGCCGCCTGCGT
>DMZZ01000155.1:0-4301 GCA_003484805.1 Comamonadaceae bacterium
ACGCATCATCCATTGCCACGCGCACCGAGCGCGACAGCTTCGGCCCCATCAACGTGCCCGCCGGACGGCTGTGGGGGGCTCAGACCCAGCGCTCGCTGGAGCATTTCGCCATCTCGGGCGAGCGCATGGCGCCCGAGCTGCTGTGCGCGCTGGCGCAGGTCAAGCGCGCCAGCGCCTACGTCAACCACCGCCTGGGCCTGCTGGAGGCCGCCAAGACCACGGCCATTGTGGCGGCGGCGGACGAGGTGATTCAGGGCGCTTGGACCGAGGAGTTCCCGCTCGTGGTCTGGCAGACCGGATCGGGCACGCAGACGAACATGAACATGAACGAGGTGCTGGCCAACCGCGCCAGCGAGCTACTGGGCGGCAGCCGGGGGCAGGATCGCCTGGTGCACCCGAACGACGAGGTGAACCTGAGCCAGTCGAGCAATGACGTGTTCCCCACGGCGATGCATGTGGCGGCCGTGGATGCACTCATGCACCAGTTGCTGCCTGCCCTGCACGCGCTGCGTGCCACGCTGGCCGGCAAGGCCGAGGAATTCGCGGACGTGGTGAAGATCGGCCGCACGCACCTGCAGGACGCGACGCCACTCACGCTGGGGCAGGAGATCTCGGGCTGGGTGGCGCAGCTGCAGCACGCCGAGCAACATGTGCGCGCCGCGCTGCCGCATCTGTGCGAGCTGGCGCTGGGCGGCACGGCGGTGGGCACGGGGCTGAACGCCCCTGCGGGCTATGCGCAGGATGTGGCGCAAGAGCTGGCCGACTTGACGGGTCTGCCCTTTGTCACCGCGCCGAACAAATTCGAGGCCCTGGCCAGTTGCGATGCGCTGGTGCACGGCCATGGCGCGCTCAAGACGCTGGCCGCCAGCCTGATGAAGATCGCCAACGACGTGCGCTGGCTGGCCAGCGGGCCGCGCAGCGGCCTGGGCGAGATCAGCATTCCCGAGAACGAGCCGGGCTCGTCCATCATGCCCGGCAAGGTCAACCCGACGCAGTGCGAGGCGCTGACCATGCTGTGCTGCCAGGTGATGGGCAACGACGTGGCCATCAACATCGGCGGCGCGAGCGGCAACTTCGAGCTGAATGTGTTCCGCCCCATGGTGATGCACAACTTTCTGCAGAGCGTGCGGCTGCTGGCCGACGGCATGCGCAGCTTCAACGACCACTGCGCGGTGGGCATCGTGCCCAACCGTGCGCGCATCGCCGAACTGCTGGAGCGCTCGCTGATGCTGGTAACGGCGCTCAACCCGCACATTGGCTACGACAAGGCCGCGCAGATCGCCAAGATGGCCCACCAGCAGGGCCTGAGCCTGCGCGCGGCGGCCATGGCCAGCGGCCATGTGACGGCCGAGCAGTTCGATGCCTGGGTGGTGCCTGCCCGCATGGTCTGAGTATGGCTGTGCTTTGCGCCTAGATCGGCCGCGTTTTCGCGGCCTGCTCGGGCAACGCCGGATTCATTCACACCTTTTGACCACAGCAGACGGACCGCCCTGGCGCCATCAGGGGCAATCGGGCGGGGCAGCGGAGGGCGCTTTATACTGAAGATTCATTTTTTGTGAATCTTTGTTTTCCTACTGCGACCGACCATGAACGCCCACGTCCACACCTCGCCCGACGCCATCTACCCCTTCGACGCCCGCGGCGTTGCCAAGCGCTTTCGCCATGCGGCCATCTTTGGCGCACTTGATTCGCTGCACCCGGGCGAGACGATGCGTTTCGTCAACGACCACGATCCGCTGCCCCTGCTGCAGCAGATGCAGATGCGCTACGGCGAGGCCGTTCGCATCGCGTACCAGCAGCGCGAACCCGGCGCCATCGTCATCGACTTCGTGCGCCAGTGAACAGGGTGCCAGCGCATCCCGCCGGCGTGTTGAAATGCTATATAAATAATAGCTATAGACGCTTTCTAGATAAGCGCTAGAGGCACTTTTTTTCTTAAATTTCTGTCCCCAAGGCCAGCACCTGCCCGGCCAAGGCTTCGATGCCTGCAGGCGTCAACGTATCGGCCTGCACCACCTGGCGCTGCGCCCACTGGTGCAGGTGCGTGCTTTGGGAGCGGGCGTACAGCGGGTCGTAGTGCAGCGCCATGAGTTCGGCGAACAGCGGTTCCAGCGCGCCCTCGGCGGCCCAGCCTTGCCAGCGCTCGATCACCTGCCTGCCATGCAGTTCGCGCAGTGTGCCCAGCTGCCGGGCCAGCGCGGCCGGGTCGTCGCCCAGGCTGGTGTAGTCGCGCAGCAAAAACGCCAGGCGCGTGGCGGGGCTGGCCTGGATCTCGATGCAGGGGCTGGCGCGCAGGCGCTGCACCAGCGGTTGCGGCACGGCGATGCGGCCGATGCGGCTGCTCTCGGCCTCGACAAAAATGAGGCGTTGCAGGTCCAGCGGCTCCAGCGCCTGCACCAGCAGGGTCTCGAACGCCGTCTGCGACGGCTGCTCCACACCGGGCCAGGCGCCCAGCACCGATCCGCGGTGGCGCGCACAGGCTTCCAGGTCCAGCACCTGCGCGCCGCGCGCGGCCAGGGCCTGCAGCACGCGCGTCTTGGCGCTGCCCGTGGGGCCGCACAGCACGCGCAGCGGTAGTTGTGGGCCCAGGGCCTCGATGCGCTCGATCACATGCCGGCGCCAGCTTTTGTAGCCCCCGGCCAGTTGCTGCGCGTCCCAGCCCACCAGGCGCAGCCAGGTCACCATGGAGCCGCTGCGCATGCCGCCGCGCCAGCAGTACACCAGCGGCTTCCAGGTGGCGGGCTTGTCCGCAAACTGTTCGCGCAGGTGGCGCGCCAGGTTGGCGGCAACAAAAGCGCCGCCCACGCGCCGCGCCTCGAACGCGCCCTGCTGTTTGTAGAGCGTACCGACGATGCGGCGCTCCTCGTCGTCGAGCACGGGGCAGTTGATGGCGCCGGGCAGGTGGTCGAGCGCGAACTCGGCGGGCGAGCGTGCGTCGATCAGGGCGTCGAAGGCATGCCGTTCGTGCACGCGCACGGGGCCGCGGTGGCTCATGGGAAAACTCCAGTGGAGAAAAGGTGAAAAAGTGGCATGGCTGGCACAATCACGCCACCATGAACGATGCCTCTCCCGTGATTGCTGAAAACATCAAGCTTACCCAGTTCGCGCACGGCGGAGGGTGTGGCTGCAAGATTGCACCCGGCTTGCTGCGCGAGATTCTGGCACGTGCGCCGCAGGGCCTGGTGCCGCCCGAGTTGCTGGTGGGCACCGAGACCGCCGACGACGCTGCCGTCTACCGCCTGAACGACCAGCAGGCGCTGGTGGCCACCACCGATTTCTTCACGCCCATCGTGGACGACCCGTACGACTTCGGCCGCATCGCCGCGACCAATGCGCTGTCCGACATCTACGCCATGGGCGGCACGCCCATCATGGCGCTGGCCATTGTCGGCATGCCCATCGCCAAGCTGCCGCCCGAGGTGATCGGCCGCGTACTCGAAGGCGGCGCTGCCGTTTGCCGCGAGGCCGGCATCCCCATCGCGGGCGGGCACAGCATTGACGTGCTCGAACCCATCTACGGCCTGGTGGGCCTGGGCCTGGTGCACCCGGAGAAGGTGCGGCGCAATGCCGACGCACGCGCGGGCGATGTGCTGGTGCTGGGCAAGCCGCTGGGCGTGGGGGTGCTGTCTGCTGCGCTCAAGAAGGGCCAGCTCGACGCCACAGGCTATGCCGAAATGCTGCGCCACACCACCCAGCTCAACCGCGTGGGCATGGCACTGGCGCAGATCGACGGCGTGCACGCCATGACCGATGTGACGGGCTTTGGCCTGGCGGGCCATCTGCTGGAGATCTGCCGGGGCTCGCAGCTCTCGGCGCAGGTGGATCTGGAGCGATTGCCGCTCATTCCAGGTGCTGTGCAGTGGGCCCGGGAGGGCGTGTCCACGGGAGCCTCGGGCCGCAACTGGGCGGCCTACGGCACTGACGTGGATTGGCCCGAAACGGCACCTGATTGGCAACGCACCCTGCTGACCGATCCGCAGACCAGCGGCGGGCTTCTGGTCAGCTGTGCACCGGAGGTGGCGGATGCCGTGGTGCGGGCCTTCCACGGCGACGGCTTTGCCCAGGCCGCCATCGTGGGCCGCATGGAGCAGAGCAACCCACGGCAGGGCCACCGGCTACGGTGCGCGTGAGTGCGGCTTATTGCGCAGGCGCCGGAACGTCCATCATGCGCGCCACATAGCGCGCGATCAGGTCAATATCCAGATTCACCTTCGAGCCCGCACGCAGGTAACCCAGCGCCGTGTTCTGCACGGTGTGCGGGATCAGGTTGATGCTGGCCTCGCAGCCACCGGCCAGGTCGG
>DMZZ01000056.1:0-4982 GCA_003484805.1 Comamonadaceae bacterium
GCGCTGCCCGCGATGGGGCGCGCCGCGCGGGGCGCTGGGTTTGCTCGGTGTCGGCCCGCGCGATGCGGTGATCGAGTGGGGGCTGATCGATGCCGACGGCGACCTGCTCGAGGTGTTCTGGGAGGTTCAACCTAAAAACCGCAGTTGACCGCTTGTTTTTCTTGGAAAGTCCTTATGGCAGTTGACTTCCTGGGCCTCTTTGCGGTTCACCGTGTGGGTGAAAGCGCTATGCGCCTGCCAGCACCGCGCTCAACGCGCCATGCGGCGTTGCTTCTCCTTGCGCACAGGAGTGCGCTGCGTCGTCGCGCCTTGCCTGGCACGCCGATCACGGCACTGGCAGGCACATCCAACTGCGGTTTTTAGGTTGAAGCGGAAAGCTGTCGTCACGCACACCACTGCATGCGGGTGTATTGCGGCGCCGTTTGGATATATGGGGCCGTAGCTTTGAGCACGCGCTCAGCCCGATTGACGGGCTTTTGCGGTCACTCATATTGCTGCGCAATATGAGTGACCCCGATTCCGGCAAGCGCTGCGCGCGGGCGCCTTGAGGTGGGGCGCCCTTCCGGATCAGTTGGTCTGGGCCAAACAGATTTCCGCCGGGTTCTGTGGTCACATCACGTCGCTGCGCGACATGAGTGCCCCCGAATCCCGCGAGCGCCACGCGCGGGCGCCTTGCGGCGCCCTTCTGGATCAGTTGGTCTGGGCCAACTGATCCAGAATTGCGGGATTCTCCAGCGTGCTGGTGTCCTGGGTGATCTGCTCGCCCTTGGCGATGGAGCGCAGCAGGCGGCGCATGATTTTGCCGCTGCGCGTCTTGGGCAGGTTGTCGCCAAAGCGGATGTCCTTGGGCTTGGCAATCGGCCCGATTTCCTTGGCCACCCAGTTGCGCAGCTCGTTGGCGATCTGCTTGGCTTCCTCGCCCGTGGGGCGCGATCGCTTGAGCACCACGAAAGCGCAGATAGCCTCGCCGGTCACATCATCAGGACGCCCTACCACGGCGGCTTCGGCCACAAGGTCGGTCTTGGCAACCAGGGCCGACTCGATCTCCATCGTGCCCATGCGGTGGCCCGAGACGTTGAGCACGTCGTCGATGCGGCCAGTGATGCGGAAGTAGCCCCGGTCGGCACTGCGCACGGCACCGTCACCAGCCAGGTAGTAGCCCTTGAGTTCTTCGGGGAAGTAGCTCTTTTTGAAGCGTTCCGGGTCGTTCCAGATGGTGCGGATCATGCTGGGCCAGGGGCGCTTGATGACCAGGATGCCACCCGCGCCGTTGGGCATATCCTGCCCGGCCTCATCCACGATGGCCGCCGTGATGCCGGGCAGCGGCAGCGTGCAGCTGCCGGGCACCAGTGGCGTGGCTCCGGGCAGCGGGGTGATGACGTGGCCACCGGTTTCGGTCTGCCAGAAAGTGTCCACGATCGGGCAGCGCTCGCCGCCGACGTTCTTGTAGTACCACATCCAGGCTTCGGGGTTGATGGGCTCGCCCACGCTGCCCAGGATGCGCAGGCTGGAGAGGTCGGAGCGCGCGGGGTGCACGGCCGCGTCGCCCTCGGCCGCCTTGATGAGCGAACGGATGGCCGTCGGTGCCGTGTAGAAGATGGTGCACTGGTGACGCTCAATCATCTGCCAGAAGCGGCCGGCATTCGGGTAGGTTGGAATGCCCTCGAAGACGATCTGGGTTGCACCTGCAGCGAGCGGACCATAAGCCACATAGGTATGACCGGTGATCCAGCCGATGTCGGCCGTGCACCAGAAGACGTCGCTCGGGCGCAGGTCGAAGGTCCAGTCCATCGTGAGCTTGGCCCACAGCAGGTAGCCCCCGGTACTGTGCTGCACGCCCTTGGGCTTGCCGGTCGAACCCGAGGTGTAGAGGATGAACAGCGGGTGCTCGGCGTCCACGGCCACCGGAGGGCATTCGGTGCTCTGGCCTTCCAGCACCTGGGCAAAGGTGCGGTCACGGCCCGCCACCATGTTGCAGAGGGTCTTGGTGCGTTCGTACACCAGCACGTTGCGGATGGCGTCGCAACCGCCCATGGCCAGGGCCTCGTCGATGATGCCCTTGAGCGGCAACTCCTTGCCGCCGCGCAACTGGAAGTTGGCAGTGATCACCGCCACGGCACCGACGTCGATGATGCGCTCCTGCACCGCCTTGGCACTGAAACCGCCGAAAACCACGCTGTGGATGGCTCCAATGCGGGCGCAGGCCTGCATGGCCACCACGCCCTCGATGGTCATGGGCATGTAGATCAGCACGCGGTCGCCCTTGCCCACGCCGCAGGACTGCAGCGCGTTGGCGAACTGGCTCACACGGGCGAGCAGTTCCTTGTAGGTGATGCGGGTGACTGCGCCATCATCGGCCTCGAAAATGATGGCGGTCTTGTTCTCGGTGGGCGTACCCACATGCCGATCCAGGCAGTTGGCCGAGGCGTTGAGCTCTCCGTCGCCAAACCAGCGGAAGAACGGTGCGTTGGATTCGTCGAGCGTCTGGCTGAAGGGCTTGTTCCATTGCAGGTGCTCGCGCGCCAGGCGCGCCCAGAAACCTTCAAAATCACGCTCAGCCTCGGCGCACAGCGCTTCGTAGCCTGCCATGCCGGACACCCGTGCGGCCTGAGCGACTGCCTCGGTGGGGGGGAAGACGCGGTTTTCCACCAGGGTGGATTCAATGGCGTTCGATGGCGCACTCATGGTTGTGTCTCCTGAAAATCGGTGAAAGATCACCCGAGACTCTCCATCCATGCACTTACATGCCACTGACTGACATCAAGTAACCCCAAGCCCCTGGAGCCACAGGGAACTACCGCTCCAGCAAGCGGGTTCGCGCGGCCTCGTATTCGCTGCGCAGCCGTGCCACCATCTCGGCCGTACTGGTGACGGAACGGATGACACCAATGCCCTGGCCGCAGCCCCAGATGTCTTTCCAGGCCTTCTTGGCGTCACCGCCGAAGTTCATCTTGCTCGGATCGGAGACCGGCAGGTTTTCGGGGTCGAGCCCGGCCGCCCGGATCGAGGCCGCGAGGTAGTTGCCGTGCACGCCGGTAAACAGATTGCTGTAGACGATGTCGTCCGAGCTGCCTTCGACAATGGCCTGCTTGTAGGCCTCGGCGGCGCGCGCCTCGTGCGTCGCGATGAAGGCCGAGCCGATGTAGGCGAAGTCGGCGCCCATGGCCTGGGCCGCCAGGATGGCACCACCCGAGGCAATGGAACCGGACAGCGCCAGCGGGCCGTCGAACCACTCACGCACTTCCTGGATCAGCGCAAACGGGCTCTTGACGCCTGCATGCCCCCCGGCACCGGCCGCCACGGCAATCAGGCCGTCAGCGCCCTTCTCCACGGCCTTGTGCGCAAACTTGTTGTTGATGATGTCGTGCAGCACGATGCCACCCCAGGCGTGCACGGCCTGGTTCACATCCTCACGCGCGCCCAGGCTGGTGATGACGATCGGCACCTTGTACTTGGCGCAGACCTGCATGTCGTGCTCCAGGCGGTCGTTGCTCTTGTGCACGATCTGGTTGATGGCAAACGGGGCCGAGGGCTGCTCCGGGTGCGCCTTGTCCCAGGCAGCCAGGGTTTCGGTGATTTCCGCGAGCCAGTCGTCCAGCAGCTCGGCCGGACGGGCATTGAGCGCGGGCATGGAACCCACGATGCCTGCCTTGCACTGCTCGATGACCAGCTTGGGGTTGCTGATGATGAACAGGGGCGAGCCGATGACGGGCAGCGAGAGCTTCTGCAGAACCGGGGGCAGCTTGGACATGGTGGCTTTCCGTTGAATCGAAAATATGAGTCAAATCAGCCTCAAGCGCTTTATAAACGGGCGCCATTAGCTATTATTTATATAGCAACCCTGCCCCCCTGCGATGCAGAGGGCCAGGGTACGGGCTCAGAACGAGTCCAGCGCAAGCGCCGTCACGCTCTCGGCGCCTTCGACGATGCTGTCGCGCAGGCCCGGCGCCTTGACCAGGATGTGCTCGGCATAGAACTGCGCCGTGGCGATCTTGGCACGCATGAAAGCCTCATCCTGTCCCTTCTGCAACAGGTCCTGGGCCACCAGCAGCGAGCGGCCCAGTTGCCAGCCAGCCACCAGGTTGCCCGCGAGCATCAGGTAGGGCACGCTGCCCGCGAACACGGCGTTGGGCGAAGCCTTGGCGCCGCCGCAGACGAAGTCCACCACGTCCAGATAGGCCTGGCGCGCGGCCGCCAGGCGCCGGGCCATGGCCAGGGCAGCGGGCGTGCCGCTGGCTTGCAATTCGCCTTCTGTCTTCTCGATCTGTGTGGCAATGGCGCGTGCCGACTGGCCTCCGTCGCGCGCCGTCTTGCGGCCCACCAGGTCGTTGGCCTGGATGGCGGTGGTGCCTTCGTAGATGGTCAGAATCTTGGCGTCACGGTAGTACTGCGCTGCGCCCGTTTCCTCGATGAAGCCCATGCCGCCGTGCACCTGCACGCCCAGGCTGGTGACCTCCAGGCTCATCTCGGTGCTGTAGCCCTTGACCAGCGGCACCATGAATTCATAGAAGGTGGCGTTGTCCTTGCGCACCTGTGCATCGGGGTGGTGGTGCGCCGCGTCGTAGGCGGCCACCGCCGTGCTCGCCATGGCGCGGCAGCCTTCGGTGTAGGCGCGCATGGTCATGAGCATGCGCTTGACGTCGGGGTGGTGGATGATGGCGGCACTGGCGTTGATGCTGCCGTCCACCGGGCGGCTCTGCACGCGGTCCTTGGCGTACTGCACGGCCTTCTGGTAGGCGCGCTCGGCGATGGCAACACCCTGCAGCCCGACGCCGTAGCGTGCGGCGTTCATCATGATGAACATGTATTCAAGGCCACGGTTCTCCTGGCCCACAAGGTAGCCCACGGCGCCGCCGTGGTCACCAAACTGCAGCACTGCCGTGGGGCTGGCCTTGATGCCCAGCTTGTGCTCGATGCTCACGCAGGGCGCGTCATTGCGCGCGCCAAGCGAGCCATCCTTGTTCACGAGGAACTTGGGCACG
>DMZZ01000365.1:0-3215 GCA_003484805.1 Comamonadaceae bacterium
CCTGCCACGCGTTCTTCCAGTTCTACGTGGCGCCCGCTACCACTCCCGGCGGCAAAGGCACATTGAGCTGCCAGCTCTACCAGCGCAGCGCCGACATCTTCCTGGGCGTGCCCTTCAACATCGCCAGCTACGCCCTGCTCACGCACATGATGGCGCAGCAGTGCGACCTGGAGGTGGGCGACTTCATCTGGACCGGCGGCGACTGCCACATCTACAGCAACCACACCGAGCAGGTGCAAACGCAACTGGCACGTGCGCCCTACCCTTACCCCACGCTGCACATCAAACGCCGCCCGGACAGCATCTTCGACTACCAGTACGATGACTTCGAGGTGCTGGACTACCAATGCCACCCGGCCATCAAGGCGCCCGTAGCGGTATGACGGTATGAACATGGAAATCGCCCTCATCTACGCTCGCGCCGCCAATGGCGTCATCGGCAAGGACGGCACCATGCCCTGGCACCTGCCGGAGGACATGGCGCACTTCAAGCAACTCACGCAGGGCAGCCCCGTCATCATGGGGCGCAAGACCTGGGACTCGCTCCCGCCGCGCTTCCGCCCGCTGCCCGGGCGCACCAACATCGTCGCCACGCGCCAGGAAGGTTGGAATGAAATGGGCGCGCAGCGCTCATCCAGCCTGCGCGAGGCGCTACAAATAGCAGAGCAATCAAACCCCGCCACGGTGTGGGTGATTGGCGGTGCACAGATCTACGCCCAGGCCCTGCCCCTGGCCCAGCGCGTGGAAGTGACCGAGATCGCGCAAGCCTTCGACGGCGACGCTTTCGCACCCGAACTCGGCCCCGAGTGGGTGGAAACCGCGCGCGAGGCGCACACCAGCACCAGCACCAGCACCAGCGGCATGGCCTTCGCCTTCGTGCGCTACCAGCGGCGCTGAGCACCTCCTCCCGCAGCGCAAATACAAGCGCGGCCCAAGCCAGGGCTCCCGCGCAAGGGCCGCCCCCGCCGCGCTGGGAGCGTCCCCCTGCCCGCAGCGCGCAGCGCTGCGAGAGCGGGGGGAAGGCGCCGCAGGCGACTCAGGGGGGGTTTTCACCTCACCCCGGGGCACCGACGATCACGCTCGACGCCTTGAAGATCGCCGTGGCGCGTGCGCCCACGGTAAGGCCCAGGGCCTCGCTGCTGGCGTGCGTGATGATCGCGGCGATCGACACCCCGTCGGCCACGTCGATCACCACCTCGTCATTCACCGCGCCCGGCGTAATGCGCGACACCTTGCCATCCAGGCGGTTGCGCGCAGAAAAATGCGCGCCTTCGGCCTCGGTCACCACCACGATGGACGAGGCCTTGACCAGCGCGAACGCCTGCGCGCCCACGGCCAGGCCCAGGCCCTCCGCACTCTCGTGCGTGACGGTGGCGACGATGCGCAGGCCCGGCCGCACTTCGATCTCCACCTCGTCGTTGACGGCGCCGTGCACCACGCGCGTGACGGTGCCCGCGAAATGGTTGCGCGCGCTGGTTTTCATGCTGATGTTCCGGATCAGGAGGTAATCGTCGGCAATGCCCTGGGCCTGCTGGCCCAGTTGCGCGATGAAGCGCTGGTGCTCGGCCTCGATGCGGCGGAAGTTCTCCACCAGTTGCCGGCCCCGGGGCGTGAGCCGCGTGCCGCCGCCGCCCTTGCCGCCCGCCACGCGCTCCACCAGCGGCTCGCCCGCCAGGTTGTTCATGGTGTCGATGGCGTCCCAGGCGGCCTTGTAGCTCATCTTCATGGCTTTGGCGGCGTGGGTGATGGAGCCCTGCTCGCCCACCAGCGCCAGCAGCTGCACGCGGCCCGAACCGCCCAGGCTCTCGCCGCCCACGGTCATCCAGACCGATCCACCCAGTTCGATGCGTTGGTCTTGTTCAGGCATGGGCCTGTTCCTCCGTGATCCTAGAAACCGCCGTTGGATGCGCCTGGCAGTGCCGTGATCGGCGTGCCAGGCAAGGCGTGACGACGCAGCGCACTCTTGTGCGCCAGGAGGAACAACGCCGCATGGCGCGTCGAGCACGGTGCTGACAGGTGCATAGCGCTGTCACCTCCAGGGTGATGGGCACGAAAGGGCAATGCTTCAACTGGCACAGGAGCTTTCTACTGCCCGCAAGCGGTCAACTGCGGTTTCTGGGATCAGGTGTCCCGCATCCATGCGCAGCACCTGTTCACCGAACACGCGCACATCCTCGGGGTCGTGCGTGATCAGCACCATGGGCACGCGCAGGCGGCGCTGCAGCGCGTCCAGCTCGGCGCGCATGCTGGCGCGCAGGTCGGTGTCGAGCGCGGCGAAGGGCTCGTCGAGCAGCAGCGCGCGCGGCCGGGCCACCAGCGCGCGCGCCAGGGCCGTGCGCTGGCGCTGCCCGCCCGAGAGCTCGTGCGGGTGCTGGTGCGCCACCTCGCGCAGCCCGAAGGCATCGAGCCAGCGCTCCACCTCCGGGCTGGCATGGGCCGCCGTCGGGTTGCGCCAGCCCTGCAGCTCGCCAAAGGCGATGTTCTGGCGCACGTTGAGGTGCGGGAACAGCGCGTAGTCCTGGAACAGGTAGGCCACGGCGCGCTCGCGCGGCGGCCGGTGGATGCCCTGGGCGGCATCGAACAGCGTCTCGCCATCTAGCCGCACATGGCCCGCGTCGGGCCGCAGCAGCCCGGCCAGCGCCTTGAGCAGCATGCTCTTGCCCGCGCCCGAGGGCCCCACCACCACCACGCGCTCGCCCTGCGCGCAAAAGCGCGCCCGCAGCTCGAAGGNNATGTCCACATCAAGCCGCATGCTGGCCCTTCATCGTGTTGCGACGCGCCCGGGCGCCAGCTTGCCCACGGCCAGCAGCACCGCCACGCACACCACCGAGGTGATGAGCACGAGCAGGTTCGCCACATCGTCCTGCCCGGCCTGCACGGCCTCGTACACGGCGATCGACAGCGTCTGCGTCTTGCCCGGAATGCTGCCCGCCACCATCAGCGTGGCGCCAAACTCGCCCAGCGCGCGCGCAAAGCCCAGCAGCACCCCGGCCAGGATGCCGCGCCAGGCCAGCGGCAGCGTGACGCGCCAGAACACGCCCGCCTCGGAAATGCCCAGCACGCGCGCGGCGTCCTGCAACTGCGGGTCCACCGCCTCGAAGGCCGCGCGCGCCGGCTTGAACACCAGCGGGAACGCCACCACCGTGGCCGCGATCACCGCGCCCGTGGGCGTGAAGGTCAGGATGATGCCAAAGGTGGCATGCAGCCAGCCGCCC
>DMZZ01000121.1:0-21678 GCA_003484805.1 Comamonadaceae bacterium
CTCGGTCTGGGTGAAGGTGCGGTCCTGCCGCGCCACGGCCTCGGTCACAGTGCTGGCGTAACCGCGCACGGCCTTCACCAGCACGGGCATTCCCACGTGGCAGAACCGTCCTAAGCTGTAGCCCAGCCCGGGATCGAAGCTGTAGAGCTGGCGGCCGATGTGCTCGCAGGCAATGGCTCGGCGCTGCGAGCTTTCCCAGAAATGCTCCAGCAGGGGCGAGCGCACCTGCAGCGCATGGCGCGTAATGAAGGCCGAAAGCAGTTCCACGGCCGGACGCAGTCCCAGCACGGTGAGGGCCATGCCCACGGTCTGCACGGGCTGCGCCAGCGCGTACAGCGGGCTGTTGGCCTGGCGGATCAGCGCCGCCGCCATGGCCACATCGGACGAGGCCAGCTGGTCGATGGCGCCCGCATCGAGTTCGGGCGCGGCCAGAATGGCCTGCAGCCGCAGCAGCGACTCGGGGCACGGCGGGATCACGATGGCCCGCACGGCGGGGAGCAGGCGGACCTTCTGGATGTCTTGGTCGATGGGATGGGTGGTCACGGCGCTTCCCCGGCTATGCCTTGGACGCAACCGCCGCTGCGCCCATTTGTTTCAATTGGTTGCATTGTGGCGGGAAAACGCCCTCCAGACCGGGAAACCCCACAAAACCCGTTGTTGCTACCGCGCCTGCAAAGGCTCGCGCGTGGCCAGACTGCTGCGCCCGGGCATGGCCTCCCCCAGAAAATCCAGGAAATGCCGCACTGCGGGTGACAAGCCCCGGCGCGAAGGGAACACGGCATGCACGATGCCCTGTGCGGGCGCCCATTCGGGCAGCACGCGCACCAGGCGGCGGTCACGGATTTCCTCGTGGCACATGTAGTCGGGCAGCCAGCAGATGCCGGTGCCGGCCAATGCCGCGAACTTGAGCGTGAGCAGGTCATCGGCCACATAGCGCGGCGCATGCTGTACCACCTGCTGCGCGTTGTGGGGGCCGATGAGCTGCCAGGTGGCCTTGCCGTCGGGGGCCGACATGGCGATGCTGTCCATGCGCGCCAGGTCCGCCAGCGTGTTGGGTGTACCCTGGCGGATCAGCAGTTCGGGGCTGGCCACCAGCACCTGGCGTGCCACATCCAGGCGCTTGACCACCATGCTGCCGCTGTCCTCCACCGTGGGCCGCACACGCAGCGCCACGTCCACGCCTTCATCGACCAGGTTGACCGCGCGGTTGCTCACCTGCAGTTCCACGCGCACCAGCGGGTGGCGCGCGAGGAAACCCGGCATCATTTCGGCCAGCACGGTCTGCGCCAGTGTCACCGGGCAGCTCACGCGGATGGTGCCGCGCGGCTCGGTCTGCACCTGGGCCACCGTATCCTGCGCTGCCAGCGCCGACTCGCGCACCGCCTGGCAATGGCGCAGAAAGGCCTCACCCACATCGGTCAGCGAGAGCTTGCGCGTGGTGCGCTGCAGCAGGCGCACGCCCAGTTGCTCTTCCAGCTCGGATACCCGGCGCGAAAGGCGCGACTTCGGAATACCCAGCGCCCTGCCGGCGGCGGCAAAGCCGCCCCGCTCCACCACTTCGGCGAAATACAGCATGTCGTTGAGGTCTTGCATGGCGGTTCCTTGCGAATTCATCGTTCCACAAACAGGACAATCTATCGCAATTTTGCCGACTTATCAAAAACTGGCGCGGTATCGACAATCTATCCATCGCCACACACCGTGGCTTACCCCCTTCAGGAGATCACCATGCAACTGCTTCACATCGATTCCGCCATCACCGGTTCCCACTCGGTGTCCCGCCAGCTCACCGCAGAAGTGGTGTCCGCCTGGAGCGCAGCCCATCCGGGCACGCAGATGGACTACCTGGACCTCGTGGCCAACGCCCCCGCGCACTTCACCATGGATGCCATGGCACCGCGCACCGGCCAGACCGACGGCCTGAGCGAGGTGCAGGTGCGCGAGAACGCCGTGTCTGAAAAGCTCGTGAGCCAGTTCCTTGCCGCCGATGTGGTCGTGATCGGCGCACCGTTCTACAACTTCAGCATTCCCACGCAGCTCAAGGCCTGGATCGACCGCATCGCCCAGCCCGGCCGCACCTTCCAGTACACGGCCAACGGCCCCGAAGGCCTGGCCAAAGGCAAGACGGTGATCATCGTGTCGAGCCGTGGGGGGGTGTATTCGACCAGTGAAGGCGGCCGCGCCATGGAACACCAGGAGAGCTACCTGCAAACCGTGCTGGGCTTCCTCGGCGTGACCGATGTGCGTTTTGTGCGCGCCGAGGGCGTGGCCATGGGCGATGGCGCCAAGGCCAACGCGCTGAGCACGGCCCAGGTGCAGATTGGCGAAGCCGCCAACCAGGCACGGGCCCAGCAGGCGGCCTGAGCGTGCGCAAAGCCGACCGGGTACCCCGCTCAGGTTGGCTGGCCCAGCACGCGCTCCAGCGCCTGGTGCAGCTTCTGCGCCAGCAACGCGCCATCCCAGGGCCGCCCGGCGAGCACATCGCACGATACGGTGCGGCGCAGCATGGCGCTGGCATCACCGGGCTGTCCCATCGCATCGCACAGCAACGCCCAGTCGGGCACCGTGACCAGGGTTCCCGCCACCAGCAGGACGCCCGTGCGCTGGCGACGCTGCGCCAGGCCCACCAGCTTGCGCCCGGCCGCATCGACCACCTCCCACGGCGCCAGGCTGCCGTAGCAGGCCCAGCCCACCACAGGCCCCCGTCGCTCATTGACTGCAGCAACCTCCGCCTCGGGCAGCGCCCGCGCGCTCACGCCCAGCTCGGCCAGCACATCCACATGCAGTTGTCCAAGACCCCGGTAACTCTCGGGCAGGCGCCCCTGCACCCACGGATGCGCCAGCGGCAGCACCACCGAAGCGCTGACCATCCAGGGCCCGGTCAACACCGCGCCCCCTCCCGAAGGGCGCACCATGATGCCCATTCCGGGCGGCAGCCGTGCCGCAGCATCGGCCTGCCGGGCGCGCTGCGAGCACCCCAGAACGATGGCGGGATCGCGGTAGGTCCAGACGCGAAAGCGCGGCTGGGTCATGGGCTCGGCCATCTGCAGGCTGTTCCAGGCTTGTTCTTGGGTGGCGGTGTCGATGGCCGATCTCCTGAATGTCGGTGCCGTTGAAATGCAGAAAACTATCGGCCCGATCCGTGCACAAGTCAACCCGTGAATCGGTTGCGGAATGGCAAGAAACAACAATCCCGATTAAATTACTCAAGCAATCACGTCAAACCGGTGAATTAATATGAATTCATCTCATCCCTCCGCATCGTGCTGGTTAATTTGTATGAAAAATCAACGCGCTTGTCATCGGTTGCCATCACTGTCCGACGCTTGAGATTCAGGTTTTCAACATTAACTTTCAAAAGCGTTGCATCTGAAGCACTTGCGTCCAGGATCATGCGGGGACTGTGGGGCGCAGTGCGCCGCCTGCACGAGCCGCGCAAAAATTCGATGCAAACCGCTCTGATCATCGAGCCCTCGGCGACTCCCGAACATGCCCGAAATGCCGACTGGTGGCTGTTTTTCACTGCATGGTGGGGTGGCCGCCAGCTCGTTTGAGCAGAGCAAGGCCCGGCGTGCAAAAAACCCCAATTTTTACAGGTTATTGATCTTTCTCAAAGAGACATCCCGCATTCGAGTTCACTATTAGGGAAACACCTAATAATCAGTTCAATATGTGATGTAGCCATCAAAGAAAATCCCCGACAAAAACAGTCGGACTCTCAAAATCTCATGCCTGCAGCCATGCACAAATTATTTGCGCATGGGTCATTTTCATTGCATCAATGCCATGGTAATCGTTCACCACTCCATTGGCATTAACGCATTGCACGCAATCAACCATTGAAAGCAACGCCTTGAACATCTCCAGCGCCATCGTTTATGCCAAGTCAGACCGCGAGCCGGTTCTGCGCGAGCTACTCCTGCAGGTGCAAGGCGTCGAGGTACACGCCTCCACCGAGGACGGAAAGATCATCGTCACGATCGAAGCAGAGAACGACCGTGGCGCCATTGATACCTATGAGGCCATTGGCCGGCTGGATGGCGTTTTGAACGTCGCCATGATTTTTCAGCAAACCGAATCCCACCCTGATCAGGAGTTAGTGAAATGCAAGTAACCCGTCGTGACCTTATCAAGGCCCATGCTGTCACCGCTGCTGCCACAGCCATTGGCATCAGCGTTCCCGGTGCGCAGGCACTGGCACAAACCGCCTCCAGCGACGGCGTTCGCTGGGACAAGGGCGCCTGCCGCTTTTGCGGCACCGGCTGCGGCGTGCTCATCGGCGTCAAGGACGGCCGCGTGGTCGCCACCCAGGGCGACCCCGACGCCCCCGTGAACAAGGGCCTGAACTGCATCAAGGGCTACTTCCTGTCCAAGATCATGTACGGCAAGGACCGCCTCACGCAGCCGCTGCTGCGCATGAAGGACGGCAAGTTCGACAAGAACGGTGAATTTGCCCACATCTCCTGGGACAAGGCATTCGACATCATGGAGGAGAAGTGCAAGGCCGCCCTCAAGACGGGCGGGCCGCGCAACATCGGCATGTTCGGCTCCGGCCAGTGGACCATCTGGGAGGGCTACGCAGCCGCCAAGCTGTTCAAGGCGGGCTTTCGCTCCAACAACATCGACCCCAACGCGCGCCACTGCATGGCCTCGGCCGTGGCCGGCTTCATGCGCACCTTCGGCATCGACGAGCCCATGGGTTGCTACGACGACTGCGAGCACGCCGACGCCTTCGTGCTGTGGGGCTCGAACATGGCCGAGATGCACCCCATCCTCTGGTCGCGCGTGACCGACCGGCGCCTGACGGCCAAGCACGTCAAGCTGCATGTGCTGTCCACCTTCACGCACCGCTCGTGCGAACTGGCCGACAGCGAATTGCTCTTCAACCCCCAGTCGGACCTGGCGATCCTCAACTACATCTGCAACTACATCATCCAGAGCGGCGCGGTGAACGAAGACTTCGTGAAGAAGCACGTGAACTTCCGCAAGGGCGTGACCGACATCGGCTACGGCCTGCGCCCCAGCCACCCGCTGGAGCAGGCCGCAGGCAACAACGGCTACCCCGGCCCGGACGGCAAGCCCAAGGGTGACCCCGGCGCCTCGGCGCCCATCAGCTTCGAGGAATTCAAGCAGTTCGTTGCCGAATACACGCTCGACAAGGCCCATGAGCTCTCGGGCGTGCCCAAAGACAAGCTCGAAGCGCTGGCCAAGACCTATGCCGACCCGAAGATCAAGGTCACGTCGTTCTGGACCATGGGTTTCAACCAGCACACGCGCGGCACCTGGGCGAACAACATGATCTACAACATCCACCTGCTGGTGGGCAAGATCTCGGAGCCCGGCAACAGCCCGTTCTCGCTCACGGGCCAGCCCTCGGCCTGCGGCACGGCGCGCGAGGTGGGCACCTTTGCCCACCGCCTGCCCGCCGACATGGTGGTGACCAACCCCAAGCACCGCGAACTTACCGAGAAGCTGTGGAAGCTGCCCGCAGGCACCGTGCCCGACTGGATTGGCCTGCACGCCGTGGCCCAGAGCCGCGCCTTGAAGGACGGCAAACTCAACTTCTACTGGACCACGACCACCAACAACATGCAGGCCGGGCCTAACATCAATGGTGAAATCTGGCCCGGTTTCCGCAACCCGGCCAACTTCATCGTGGTGTCCGACTGCTACCCCACGGTGTCCGCCATGGCGGCCGACCTGATCCTCCCCTCGGCCATGTGGGTGGAAAAAGAAGGCGCCTACGGCAACGCCGAGCGCCGCACCCAGTTCTGGCGCCAGCAGGTCAAGGCCCCGGGCCAGGCCAAGTCCGACCTGTGGCAATACATCGAGTTTTCCAAGCGCTTCAAGGTCGAGGAAGTATGGCCCGCCGAGCTGCTGGACAAGGCCCCCGAGTTCAAGGGTAAGACCCTGTACGACGTGCTCTATGCCAACGGCCAGGTCAACAAGTTCCCGCTGGCCGACCTGCAGAAGGGTTTTGACAACGACGAGTCCAAGGAACTGGGCTACTACCTGCAAAAGGGCCTGTTCGAGGAATACGCCGAGTTCGGCCGCGGCCATGCCCACGACCTCGCAGCCTTCGATGTCTACCACAAGGCACGCGGCCTGCGCTGGCCCGTGGTGGACAACAAAGAAACGCTGTGGCGCTTCCGCGAGGGCTATGACCCCTACGTGAAGAAAGGCGAAGTGGTCAAGTTCTATGGCAAGCCCGACGGCAAGGCCTGGATTTTCGCCCTGCCCTACGCGCCCGCTGCCGAGGCGCCCGACGCCGAATACGACCTGTGGCTTTCCAGCGGCCGCGTGCTGGAACACTGGCACACCGGCACGATGACGCGCCGCGTACCCGAGCTGTACCGCTCCATGCCCGATGCTTGGCTGTACATGAACGCTGACGACGCCAAGAAACGCGGCCTGCAGCGCGGCGACACCGTCAAGGTGATGACGCGGCGCGGCGAGGTCAGCACCAAGGTGGAAACCCGTGGCCGCAACAAGATGCCGCAAGGCATGGTGTTCATGCCCTTCTTCGATGAACACCGCCTGGTGAACAAGCTGACGCTGGACGCCACTTGCCCGATCTCGAAAGAGACCGACTTCAAAAAGTGCGCCTGCAAGGTTGTGAAGGCCTGACCTGCCCCGGGCGCATGGCGACATGCGCCCGCGTCACCCGCCCCAGATCCGCCACCGCCATGACCGCTCCCGCCCCCGTCAAAGCCGCCGCGCGCCGACAGTTCATCCTCGACACCACGAAGATGGCCTGCGGCATGGGCGTGCTCGGCCTGGGCCTGGGGGTGCTGAACAAGCAGGCCAAAGCGTTGCCTGCGGGCGCCATCCGGCCGCCGGGCGCTGGCACCGAAGAAGACTTTCAGTCGGCCTGCATCCGCTGCGGCCTGTGCGTGCGCGACTGTCCTTACGACATCCTGGCGCTGGCCACACCGGCACAACAGGTGGCCACAGGCACACCCTTCTTTGTGGCACGCGCCAAACCCTGCGAGATGTGCGAGGACATCCCCTGCGTGAAGGCCTGCCCGACGGGCGCGCTGGATCACAGCCTCACCGACATCAATCAGGCCAAGATGGGCCTGGCGGTGCTGGTGGACCACGAAACCTGCCTGAACTTTCTGGGGCTGCGCTGCGACGTGTGCTACCGGGTCTGCCCGGTGATCGACAAGGCCATCACGCTCGAAGTGCAGCACAACGCGCGCACCGCCAAGCACGCCATGTTCCTGCCCACGGTCCACTCCGAGCACTGCACGGGCTGCGGCAAGTGCGAGGCGTCCTGCGTGCTGGAGGTGGCAGCCATCAAGATCTACCCCATCGCTCAGGCCAAGGGGGAGCTGGGCGCGCACTACCGCTTGGGCTGGGAAGAAAAGCGCAAGGCCGGCCAGTCGCTGGTGGAAGACCGGGGCCTGATTGACCTGCCCGACCGCATGCCCGAGGGCATGAGCCTGCCCGGCCATTTCGACCCGGGTAGCAGCGGCAAGCTGCCCGGTCGGTTCGAGCAGAGCGGCCAACTCCCCGGCGGAGCCCCCCGATGAAACCCGGCGCCAATGCCTTCGCCCGCGAAGCCATCGAGGCCAAGGGCTGGTGGAGCGCGCACCGCTGGCTGGTGCTGCGCCGCCTCACCCAGCTCGGCGTGCTCGCGCTGTTCCTTGTCGGGCCGTGGTTTGGCTGGTGGATCGTCAAGGGCAACCTCAACTACAGCCTGACGCTGGGCACGCTGCCACTGACTGACCCGCTGGTGATGCTGCAATCGCTCTTGACCGGCCATGTGCCCGAGCGCAACGCCATCATTGGCGTGGGCATCGTGCTGGCGTTCTACCTGCTGGTGGGCGGGCGCGTGTACTGCGCCTGGGTGTGCCCGGTAAACATCGTCACCGACGCCGCCAGCGCGCTGCGCCGCAAGCTCGACATCCGCGGCGGCGGCGACATGCCGCGCCAGACGCGCTACTGGATCCTGACCCTCATCCTCGTGCTGGCGGCCACCACCGGCGGCATCGTCTGGGAGCTGGTCAACCCGGTGTCGCTCCTGCCCCGGGGTCTGATCTTCGGCATGGGCGCGGGCTGGTTGCTCATCGGAGGCATCTTCCTGTTCGACCTGTTCGTCATGAAGCGCGGCTGGTGCGGGCATCTGTGCCCCGTGGGCGCTTTCTACAGCCTGCTGGGCCGCTGGAGCCTGGTGCGCGTGTCGGCCACGAAGCGTGAGGCCTGCAACAACTGCCTCGACTGCTTCGTGGCCTGCCCCGAGCAGCAGGTGATCCGCATGCCGCTCAAGGGCGCCAGCAAGGGCGTGGGCCCCATGATTCTGGACAGCAATTGCAGCAACTGCGGGCGCTGCATCGATGTCTGCTCGAAAGACGTATTCACCTTCGTTCCGCGTTTTGCACCGAATGAAGCCCCCTCACCCGGCACAGGCCTCCTGCCGCCGCAATGATTCCAAACACCTTTCAAACGTGGAGATCCCCATCATGATGAAGACGACCCTCAAAATCTCGCTGACAGCCCTTCTTTCCGTGGCCGCATTCTGGAGCGCCGCGCAAACGGTGAGCGCCCTGCGCAGCAGTGAAGTTTCGGCCGTGGACAAGGCGCCGGAAGTCCAGCCCTACCTGGGCAGCAAACCCGGGGGCCACGCGCTAATCCAGCGCACCTTCCAGCAGCAGCCCCCGCTGGTTCCACACAAGGTAGAAGGTTTTGACGACATCACGACCGAAGACAACGCCTGCCTGGACTGCCATATTCACAAGGAAGTGCGCGGCCAGAAAATTCCTCAGCTCAAAGAAAGCCACCTGGTCAAACCCGTCAACGCTGCGGCACCCGTGCTCGACAAATCGCGCTGGCAGTGCAACTCGTGCCATGTGCCGCAAATCGACGCCAAGCCCCTGGTGGAAAACGTCTTCAAGGGCAACACCGCCGCTAAGTAAGCCCTGCCGGGCAGCAGGTTAGCCCGGTTTTCTCCTCCGAACCCCCGCTTTTCCGCGCCATGGCAGCGTTCCTGCCCTCTGGTGCGGCTTTTTGCTTTTTTGAGGCCCTGGCCAATCAGCCGCTATGATTGCGGCTACTTCTCAATTGCACCACCTCCACCCATGCGTCGACTGCTCGCAGTCCTTCTGTTGCTCTCCTTTTTCTGCCAGGCCTACGTAACGGCCGGTCAGTCGATAGCGCTCGACCATGCGGGAGGGTTTCAGGCGGCCCATGCCGAGATGCATCTGGAAAGGGAAGCGCACCACCATGATGAAGAGGGACTAGCGCATCAGGACAATTCGCAAGATTCGATCCAGCACATACTTGCTGATGCATCTGGCGCGGTAGCACTTTTCCAGTTTCCCCAACCGCTGTTTCACTTCGGTCGCTCGTCAGCACCGGCAGTCACCGCCGAATCGGCAGGCCCCCCGCCCTATCTGGACGGTTTGCGACGCCCTCCTCGACTGATTTCCTGATTCACCTATAGCACCCTGCCACCGTCAAGTTGGTCGGGCGTTCATCGGTGCGGTGGGCCTTTGTGATCAGGCGCTGATGCGTCCCCCGATCCTGGCTTATCGCCTTTGATCCGTCAGGAATCACGTGAGTTTTGTCGTTTTCGGGCTTGCGGCGCGTTTTGCCGCTGGCAGTGCATTGAGTTGCGCCCTCGTGGGCGCAGCCCTTGCGCAGCCAAACCCAGCCCCGTCTCTTTCCACCGCAGCACTGCCTGCTGCGCCTACCCTGTCTCACGCCGTAGAGGCTGCGTGGCAACGTGCCAGCCAAAGGCGAGAAGCCGAAGGCCAGGCACAGCGAGCCCTTTCTGAGCGGGCTGCTGCTTCCAGTCTTTGGGCTGCCCCCCCCGCCCTGGAACTTTCCTATCGGGACGACCGCTGGCAGACATCGGCTGGACGCCGAGAAACCGAGGCCGGTCTGGCATGGCCTCTGTGGCTCCCTGGCCAGCGCAATGCACATGGTGCCGCCGTCGAATCGGACATTGAACTGGCACAGGCCGCCGTGGAGGCTGGCCGCCTGCATTTTGCCGGGCTGGTGCGAGAGGCTGCCTGGGGCGTTGCCGCCCAAGACGCCGATGCTGCACTGGCAGATGCCCAGGTTCGCTCCTTGCAGGAGATCGCCGATGACGTGCGTCGCCGCGTGAAGGCTGGCGATCTGGCCCATTCCGATGTGCTGGCCGCAGACTCGGAGGTACTCGCCGCGCAGTCTGCACAGTTGGCAACGCGTCATCGCCTGGCCACCAGTCACGCACACTGGAAAACTCTTACGGGGATGTCCCAGTTGCCGGATCTCGCGCAGACCGGGTCGGCTGGCGTGCCCGCCCCCGGTTTCCAGAATGCTCAGCCCTTCAACGTTGAAGCGCACCCGGATGCACGGGTAGCGGCGTTGGCCGCAGAACGCGCGCGCAAGCGGCTGGATGTAGTTGCCGTTACGCGGCGCGACCCGCCCGAGCTACTCCTTCGCGTTCGGCAGGACGTGCCCGGGCGTGGCGAGTCAGCGCAACACAGCATCGGCGTTGGCGTGCGCATTCCCCTGGGCACCGAGGGGCGCAACCAGCCGCTGCAAGCGGCAGCGCTGAGCGAGCTGAACGCAGCGCAAACCCAGCAGCAGCGAACCATCGAGCGCCTGGCCGCTGACGCGGCAATAGCGCAGGCTGCTGTGCAAACCGCCGTGCAGCAACTGGAGGCAGATCGCCAGCGCTCGGTCCTATTGCAAGAGCGTGCCACCCTCATAGAGCGCTCTTTCAAGGCGGGAGAAACCCCGCTGCCTGACTTGTTGCGCGCATTCGCCTCCGCCGCGCAGGCCCACACCAACTTTTCGCGCCAACAAGTGGCCTTGGGCCTGGCCCGCGCCCGCCTCCAACACGCTTTCGGAATCCTTCCATGAAACTCTATAGTCCAGTCTTTTCTCGCCCTCGCTGGGCATTGCTGAGTGCAGGCTTTGCCGCCGTGGCGCTTTCCAGTGCGACCGTCTTTGCCGCCCCTGGTGCCCACGGCCCCAACGGGGAGCACCTGGATGCTCCCGCTCAGGCAGGCAACACCAGCGGCCCTGTCCCGGGTTTCGAGGCCCAGTCGGAAACCTTCGAGTTGGTCGGCCGGTTACAGGGCGGTGAATTTTCCATACTGATCAACCGCTTTGCCACCAACGAGCCGGTACTCAACGCCACCGTTGAAGTCGAGTCCGGCGCCCTCAAGGCGCTCGCAAAGTTTCATGCCGACCAGGGGGACTACGCCATCGACGATGCTGCCATGCTCAAGGCATTGGCAAGCCCTGGCGAACACGCTGTGGTGGTCGCCGTGGTGGCGGGCGCGGATTCTGATTTGCTCGATGGCACGCTCAACGTGCCTGGCGCAATGCTGAATGCACCCGGTCATTCTGACGACCACGGACATGGCCCCTCCCGCACGATCTGGCTGGCTCTGGCATTGGTAGTCCTGGCTGCGGCAGGTTGGTTTTTTGGTCGCAAGCCAAAGGCTAACTGCACTTCTCCCAAGGGAGGCGCACTGTGACCTCACCCATCCAAAGACTCAAGGCACCCATGATGCTCCACCTCCTTGGCGTATCTGCCATTGCTTTTATCGCGGCGATGTCTCCTCCTTCTGCCGTGGCGGCCCCCGGCGCCCATGGCCCCAATGGCGAGCATCTTGACGCGCCAACGACTGTGAATGCGTCCGGGCTGATGCGATTGCCGGACGGCAGCGTGAATGTGCCCATGCTGGCGCAGCGGCGTCTGGGTATCCGCACACAGTTGACGCCTGAATCGCAAGCCGCCGCAACGATCGAGCTGGCTGGCCGCGTGGTCGTAGACCCCAATGCGAGCGGCCGCGTTCAAGCCATTCATGGTGGACGGGTCGAGGCTGGACCTCGCGGCCTGCCGGTCGCCGGGCAGACAGTACGCCAGGGCGAAGTTCTGGCCTATGTGGCACACCATGCCGACCCCTTTGCGCAGGCAAACCAGCAGGCCCAGTGGGCCGAATTGCGCAGCAGCCGCGAATTGGCAGCTCAGCGTGTACAGCGTTTGCAGTCGCTGGAAGGCTCGGTGCCTCGCAAGGAAATCGAAGCGGCCCGTGCCGAACTGCAAAGCCTCTCTGCACGGGAAAAGAGCATTGGCGCCAGCTTGGCAGCCCGCGAACCCTTGCGTGCCCCTGTGTCTGGCGTCATTGCCAGAGCGGATGCGTCAAAGGGCCAGTTGGTGGAACCCCGCGAGGTGCTTTTTGAAGTGATTGATCCCGCCCGCGTATTGGTTGAGGCCACCACGGCAGACCCTGGACTGCCAGGGCGCACAGGTGAGGCACACCTGCAGAGTATCGCTGGTGTCAAGCTGCAATTGATTGGTGCCGCCCGCAGCCTGCGCGATGGCGTCTTGCCAATGACTTTCCGGGCGGTGCCCGAAAAATCGGGTGCGGCCTTGCCGCTGGCTGTCGGCCAGCCTGTGACGGTAGTGGCTTCCCTCAAGGAAAAGATCAAAGGCTTCGTCCTTCCTGCGCAGGCCGTTGTGCGCAACAGTGCCAACGAACCGGTGGTCTGGATCAAGTCGGGCGCCGAGCGCTACATTGCCCAGCCGGTGCAGTTCCAATCCCTGGACGCTGCCACCGTGGTCGTCACACAGGGCCTGGGGGCTGACAACCGCGTGGTGGTGCAAGGCGCACCGCTGATCGCACAGATCCGCTGAACGGAGCCACGCAATGTTCAACTGGATCGTACGCAACAGCCTGCACAACCGCCTGTTTGTCCTGGCGGTCGCAGCGCTGCTGATGGTCTACGGGGCCATCACCGCATGGCGCACGCCTGTCGATGTGTTTCCTGACCTTAACAAGCCACTGGTTACGGTGCTGACAGAAGCGGGCGGCATGGCCCCCGAAGAGGTCGAGCAGCTGGTGACCTTCCCTCTGGAGACCGCTCTCAACGGAATGCCTGGCGTGACGCGAGTGCGCTCGACGTCCGGCGTCGGCCTTTCTATTCTGTACGCCGAATTCGACTGGGGCACCGATATTTACCGCAATCGTCAGCTCGTCGCCGAGCGGCTGGCCTTGGTGCGCGAACAACTCCCGGGCGGGATCACCCCGGTCATGGGGCCTGTGTCTTCGATCATGGGCGAGGTCATGCTGATTGCGTTGCCTTTGTCCGAAGGCGATGGCAAAAACGCCGTGGCAACCCCCATGCAGGCCCGCGAGTATGCGGATTTTGTGCTGCGCCCTCATCTGTTGTCGATTCCGGGGGTGTCCCAGGCCATTCCCATAGGAGGCGATGTTCGCCAACTGCGGGTGGAGCCTGATACCGCACGCATGGCCCAGTTCGGGGTGACGCTCACACAAATCGAGCAGGCACTGCGCGGCTTTGCGGCCAATGCCGGTGGCGGATTCATCGACCTCAACAGCCGTGAATTCCTGATCCGCCACATTGGGCGCACCAACCGGGTGGAAGATTTGCAGGGTGTGGCGGTGGCCTGGAAGGAAGGCCGTGCCATCTTGCTGGAGCAGGTGGCCAACGTCCGTTTTGCCGCTGCCATGAAGCGCGGTGATGCGGGCTACAACGGCGCGCCAGCCGTCATCGTCAGTGTGCAAAAACAGCCTGCGGCTGATACCGTGCAGATCACCCGCGCCATCGAAAGTGCGCTGCAAGACCTGCAACAAGGCCTGCCCGTTGGCTTGGCAGCGCCCAAGGTGTTGTTTCGCCAGGCGGACTTTATCGAGGCCTCCATCGGCAACGTAACCGAGGCGCTGCGGGATGGCGCCATCATGGTGGCCATCGTCTTGTTTGCCTTTTTGCTGTCTGCACGCACCACGATGATCTCGCTGGTGGCCATTCCTTTGTCGCTGGCCATGACAGCACTGGTGTTTCGGCTGCTGGACCAGTCCATCAACGTGATGACCCTGGGTGGCCTGGCCATTGCCATCGGTGAACTGGTCGATGATGCCGTGGTGGACGTGGAAAACATCTTGCGCAGGCTGAAACAGAACCGCGCACAAGGCAATCCCGTGTCCACGCTGGAGATCGTTCGCAGAGCGAGTGTGGAAGTGCGCTCGGGCATCGTTTATGCCACGGCCATCGTGGTGCTGGTGTTTGTGCCGCTGTTTGCGCTGCCCGGCATTGAGGGGCGCCTTTTCACACCCCTGGGCATTGCCTACATCGTCTCGGTGCTGGCCTCGATGCTGGTCTCGATGACAGTGACGCCTGTGCTGTGCCTCTATCTGTTGCCCAAAATGAAGCGGCTTGACCATGGTGACAGCGCCCTGGTCGGTTGGCTCAAACGGCGCGATGCGCAAGTGCTGGGCTGGTCTTTTCCGCGCGCCAAGCTGCTGATGGCGGCCGCCGCTTTGGCAGTAACCGCAGCAGCGGCCAGCGTCCCGTTTTTTCCGCGCGCATTCCTGCCGGCCTTCAATGAAGGTTCGCTGGTACTGGGCATGGTGTTCAACCCAGGCACGGCGCTGGCTGAGGCCAATCGCATGGGAGCGTTGGCCGAGACGCTGATTGCAGAAGTCCCCGAGGTCACCCAGGTGGGGCGCCGCACAGGGCGCGCAGAGCTGGACGAACATGCCGAGGGCGTGCATTCGGCCGAGATCGACGTGGACCTGAAGCGATCCGGGCGCGACCGCGAAGCCGTGATGGCGGACATCCGTGCTCGTCTGGCTGTATTGCCGGCACAGGTGGCCATTGGTCAGCCTATCTCCCACCGCCTGGATCACCTTCTTTCAGGAGTGCGGGCACAGATCGCCCTGAAGATTTTCGGAGATGACACGGACACCCTGCGTGGCCTGGCCGAACAGATGCGCCAGGGGCTATCGGGCGTACCGGGGCTGGTCGATTTGACGGTAGAAAAACAGGTGCTGATTCCCCAGATCACGGTTCGGCTCGATCACCGCAAGGCCGCGCAGGTCGGGCTGTCACCGGGCGAGGCCGTGCGGGTGCTGCAAACGCTGACGGATGGCGCGCATGGTGCCCAGATCGTCGATGGCCTGCGCCGCTATGAGCTGGTACTGCGCTTGCCCGATGACAAGCGCAGCCCCCAGGACCTGGCGCGTACCCTGATCGACACGCCTGCGGGGCAGATACCGGTGTCAGCCATCGCCACGGTGCAGGAAACCGATGGCCCCAACCAGATTGGCCGAGAAAACGGGCGTCGACGCATTGTGGTCTATGCCAACACAGACGGCTCCGACATGGGGCGCGTCATTGCCGACATTCGTGCGGTCATGGCCCAAACGCCGTTGCCAGTCGGCATGTTCCTGAGCCTTGAGGGCCAGTTCCAGGCCCAGGAGCAGGCCATGCAACTGATCGTCGGCCTGTCGCTGATCTCTTTGGCAATGATTTTTCTGGTTCTGTATATGCGCTACCAGTCGGCAGTGTTGGCAGGCATCATCATGGCCAACATTCCGCTGGCGCTGATTGGCAGCGTGGCGGCCATGTGGCTGGCGGGGGTGAGTCTGTCCGTGGCGTCCATGGTGGGCTTCATCACGCTGGCCGGTATCGCCACGCGCAACGGCATCCTGAAAGTCAGCCACTACATCAACCTGTGCAAGTTCGAGGGCGAGATCTTCGGCCAACCCATGATCGTGCGTGGTTCACTGGAACGCTTGACGCCGGTGCTCATGACGGCGCTGGTGGCTGCGTTTGCACTGACCCCGTTGTTGCTGGCCGCCGATGCCCCCGGCAAGGAGATCCTGCATCCCGTGGCGGTCGTGATTTTTGGTGGACTCGTCAGCTCGACCTTGCTCGATACCTTGCTCACACCCGTGATGTTCTGGATGTTCGGAGAACGGGCAACGCGGCGGCTCCTTGAAGCCGATGTGCAGACGCAAAGCGAAGTTGCCAACACGCAAGATGCCTATTGACACTGCACCGATCACTTTGACCACACCGGTCGCCTAGGCCTTCGGGCGCCGCCATTTCAAGCGCGCCGTTTCACGCAATATTGACTGAAAGAAAACGCAATGATCATCACGAAAAACCTCACCCAACTCGCAGTCGTACTGGCGGCCTCCGCTCTCGTCCCATCGACTGCCATGGCCCATGGTGGCGCTGGCCCCATGCACGGCGGGGTGGTGCAAATTGCAGCGGATTTGTCGTTTGAGCTGCTCCCGACGCCCGACGGTGCGGTGATCTACATCCAGGACCATGGCAAAGATGCAGATGCCTCACGGTTTGACGGCAAACTGACAGTGCTCAATGGCGCAGAAAAGTCGGAGGCGCCCCTCAAGGCTGCAGGCGGCAACAAGCTGGAGGCCAAAGGAGTCCAGCTCTCCAAGGGGGCAAAGGCCGTGGCGACGCTGAGTCACAGCGGCAAGAAGAGCATCACTGTGCGCTTTGCGATCAAATAACCCACCCATGGCGCGCGAGTTTCTGCACCGGTCGGCACTGCGGGGCGGCTTGCTGGCCTTGCTGGCTGCTGCCTTGTTCGGTATCAGCACCCCTCTGGTGCAGCGCTTGGGCGCAGGACTTGGCGCATTCACGACGGCTGCGCTGCTGTACGCAGGAGCGGCCATTGTCGGAGCCTTGTCACTACGGACTGCAGCGCACGAAGCGCGCTTGCGTCGATCCGACACCCTCCGTCTTCTTGCGATGGCGGGGTTTGGTGCTGCGTTGGGGCCGGTGGCTCTGGCCTGGGGGCTACAGCACACCAGCGGAGCCAGTGCATCGCTCATGCTCACCCTGGAAGCGCTGTTCACCGCCACGCTGGCGTGGTGGCTGTACGGCGAAACCATGGATCGCCGGGTATGGGCTGCCATGCTCTTGCTGCTGGCGGGGGGCATGGCCCTCGTCCTGGATCAGGGCCTGCAAGGCGGAGTGCAGTTGCTTGGGCTGCTTGCCGTGTTGCTGGCCACCATAGCCTGGGGAGTGGACAACACCTTGTCCCGAGGCCTGGCGGAGCGTGACCCGAGTCAGGTAGTGATGGCCAAGGCTGCGCTGGGCACTGCCGCCACCGCGGCCTTGGCCTTTTCAACGGGGGAACCCTTGCCTTCTTTGCCCGCAGCGCTGGGGCTTCTCGCCATTGGAGCCACAGGCTACGGGCTGAGCCTGCGCTTCTATCTGCTGGCCCAACGGGCATTCGGCGCCGCGCGGACGGGCTCGGTGTTCGCCTTTGCACCTTTCATTGGTGCAGCGTTGGCTTTTGGACTCGGGGAACGCTCTGCGGGGTGGTTGATGTTGCTGGGCGGCTTGCTCATGCTTGCAGGCGTGGTGCTGCACCTGGCCGAGAGCCACGGGCACGAGCACACGCATGAGGCGCTGGAACACGAGCATGCCCACCACCATGACGATGGACACCATTCACATGCGCACGAAGTCATGCCAAAGGGTAGCCACAGCCATTGGCACGCGCACGAACCGACGACACACGCCCACGCGCACGCGCCCGATGCGCATCATCAGCACAAGCATTGAACCTAAAAACCGCAGCCGACCGCTTGTTTTTCTTGGAAAGTCCTTATGGCAGTTGACTTCCTGGGCCTCTTTGCGGTTCACCGGCAGCCTGTCGGCGGCTACTCCGCCAGCGCGCACTGCACGGGCTGGGCGCGCAGCAGGCGCACGCACACCTGCGGGTCGATCTGCACCAGAAAGCCGCGACGACCACCGTTGATGGCGATGCGCGGCAGTTGCAGGATGCTCTCCTCGATGTAGACCGGCATGTCGCGGCGCGTGCCAAACGGCGAGGTGCCGCCCACCAGGTAGCCGCTGTGGCGGTGGGCCACCTCGGGCGTGCACGGCTCGACCGACTTGACGCCGATCTGGCGCGCCAGGTTCTTGGTCGAGACCTTGCGGTCGCCGTGCATGAGCACGATGAGGGGCTTGCCATCCTGGTCCTGCATCACCAGGGTCTTGACGACCGCGTGCTCGTCCAGCCCGAGCTGGCGTGCCGACTCGGCCGTGCCGCCGTGCTCCACGTAGTCGTAGGGGTGGCCGGTGTATTCCACCTTGTGCGCCTTGAGCATCTGCGTGGCCGGTGTCTCGCTCACATGCGCGGTCTTGCCTTCTTTTTTGGCCATATTACTATGATTTTTATAGCTATTAGCGCTTTACCAATAAGCACTTTAGGCCTATTTTGCCTTAAATAGCATTCAAAGTGCCGGGTCTCCCAGTTCCCAGCGGATGGTGTCGATCTGCGCCAACAGCTCGGGCGCAAGTTGCGTGCCCCAGGCGTCCAGGTTCTCGTCGAGCTGCGCCAGCGAGGTCACCCCGATGATGGTGCTGGCCACCTGCCACTTGGTGTAGCAGAACGCCAGCGCCATCTGCGTGGGCGTGAGGCCATGGTCGCGCGCGAGCTGGTTGTAGCGGCGTGCGGCGGCCAGCGCCTCGAGCCGACCCCAGCGCTGCTTGCGCACCGATTCGTAACGCGCCATGCGCGCGCCCTGAGGCGCGTCCGGGCCCGTGGTGCCGCTCTGGTCGAACTTGCCCGTCAGCAAGCCGAAGGCCAGCGGCGAATAGGCCAGCAGCGACACACCCAGCCGGTGGCAGGTTTCATCGAGCGCGTTCTCAAACGTGCGGTTGATCAGGCAATACGGGTTTTGCACCGTGGCCACGCGCGGCAGGCCGTGCTGCTCGGCCAGGCGCACGAATTCGTGCACGCCGTAGGGCGTTTCGTTCGACAGCCCGATGGCGCGCACCTTGCCAGCCTTCACCAGGCCCGCCAGCGCCTCCAGTTGCTCCGGGATCGGCGTTTGCGAAGTCTCCTTGGATGGGTCGTAGTACTTGATGCCAAAGGCCGGCACATGGCGCTCGGGCCAGTGGATCTGGTAGAGGTCGATCACATCGGTCTGCAGGCGGCGCAGGCTGCCTTCGCACGAGGCCACGATATCGGCCGCCGTCATCCCCTTGCCCTCCCGAATCCACGGCATGCCGCGCGAAGGGCCGGCCACCTTGGTGGCCAGCACCACCTTGCCGCGCACGCCGGGGTTGCGGGCAAACCAGTTTCCGAGGAGAGTCTCGGTGGCGCCACAGGTTTCGGCCCGCGCGGGCACGGCGTACATCTCGGCCGTGTCGAGGAAGTTGACGCCGCGCTCCAGGGCTCGGTCGAGGATGGCGTGGGCCTCCGGTTCGCCCACCTGTTCCCCGAAAGTCATGGTGCCCAGGCAGATGGGGGTGACATGCAGGCTGCTACGGCCCAGCTCGATGGTTTTCATGCGTTCTCCGTGGTCAGTTCCAGGCCAGTGTACGGGGGCAAGCCACGCGCTGCTGTCCCCTGCGCCTTGTCCGAGGCCGCCGCCGGGGATGTCCCGCGCTTGACATGAGCCAAGCGGTCGCTTGGTAATATTGTTGCCATGTATGCCACCCGTCAAACCTCGCGCAGCGAATTCGTTGCCATCCGCCAGCTCAACTACCACGTGCGCCTGTGGGGGCCTGAAACCTCCCCCTTGCCGCCGCTGGTGCTGGTGCACGGCTGGATGGACGTGGCCGCGTCGTACCAGTTTGTCGTCGACGCCTTCGGCGAAGACTTCATCCGGGGCCGCCGCATCATCGCGCCCGATTGGCGAGGGTTCGGCCTGACAGCCCCGCCCGTGCCCACCGACCACTACTTCTTCCCCGACTACCTGGCCGACCTTGACCAGCTGCTCGACCACTACGCCCCGGGCACACCTGTGGATCTGGTGGGCCACAGCATGGGCGGCAACGTGGTCATGTTCTATGCCGGAGCCCGGCCCGAGCGCATCCGCCGCCTCGTCAACCTCGAAGGCTTCGGCATGCCGGCCAGCAAGCCGGCCAAAGCCCCTGGGCGCTATGCGCAGTGGATGGACGAGCTCAAGGCCTTGCAGCGCGGCGAGATGGCCCTCAAGACCTACGACAGCGTGGACGGCGTGGCCCGGCGGTTGATGAAGACCAACCCGCGCCTATCGCAGGACAAGGCCGCCTGGCTGGCACAGCACTGGGCCCGCCCCAACGCCCAGGGACAGTGGGAGATCCTGGGCGATGCGGCGCACAAGATCGTCAACGCACAGCTGTTCCGTCTGGACGAAGTGCTGGCACTCTATGCCGCCATCACCGCTCCCACGCTGGCTGTGGAAGCGAGCGACGACAGCCTTGGGCTGTGGTGGAAGGGCCGCTACACGCTGGACGAGTACCACGAGCGCCTGAAGGCCGTGCCCGATTGCCGCACTGCCGTCGTGCAGGACGCGGGCCACATGCTGCACCACGACCAGCCGCAGGCCGTGGCCGCACTGATCGAATCCTTTCTGGCGTGACCGAAGCAGCAGACGCCATGGGCCGTTCCCTGCACCACGAACAACGGCACCCGCATGCCAACCCGCCCGGCCCCATGCAAGGCCCGGGCCTCGCATCGCTGCAAAAAATGGCTTGAGACGGGTAACGTGGCCAGAACGCAGGCTGGCGTTGCACCATCCGGCACCCGTCATCCCCGATCGGCAAGGAAGATGCGGTTGCAGGGGCGGCGGTGGGCACGATCATGGGGGCGGCAAAAACAATGTTCGTACCCTCCGGCGAGGGCAGGTGCCGTATGTCGTCTGCTCGATAGCGCACAGGCGCTTCCCGACGCCCTCCACCAGGAACGGCATACTGGGACATGCGCGCAGCCTCACACCATGCACCTCCCTCCGCCTCGCCCGGCGCCACGCGCGTCGTGGGTTTGGGCGCCTCGGCGGGAGGCCTGGCCGCGCTGGAAAAATTCATTGGCCAGGTGCCCGCAGGCAGCGGTTTAGCGTATGTGGTCGTGCAGCACATGGACCCGAAGCACGAGGCCCTGCTCAGCACCCTGCTGCAGCGCGTCACCGCCATGCCGGTGCGCGAGGTGACCGACGCCATGGCCGTGCAGCCCGATGCCGTGTACGTGATCCCGCCGGGGTGCGAACTGACCGTGGTGGGGGGGCACCTGCGCCTGGACGCCGCGCGCCAGCCCCGGGGCCGGCGGCTCCCCATCGATGTGCTGTTCCGTTCGCTGGCGCACGACCAAGGGCCGCAAGCCATCGGGGTGGTGCTCTCGGGCATGGGCGCGGATGGCACGCTCGGGCTCCAGGAGATCAAGCGCCGGGGCGGCCTGACGCTGGCGCAGCAGCCCGACTCGGCCCAGTTCGATTCCATGCCCCAAAGTGCCATCGCCTCGGGCTGCGTCGACATCGTTGCGCTGCCCGAGGCGATGCCCGCCCACATCGCTCGCGCGGCAGCACACGAAGCGGCTCCCCCGGCGCCGCAGCATCCGGATGAAGGGCAAACCGATGCACTGGACGCCATACTGCTCCTGCTGCGCAACNNGGCAGTGCACAGGCTCGACTCCCTGCCGGCGTACGCCGCATTCCTGCAGAACAACCCGCAAGAGCTGGACCTGCTGTTCGCCGAGATGCTGATCGGTGTGACCCAGTTCTTTCGGGACCCGAAGGTGTGGCTCGACCTGAAGGAGACTGTGTTGCCGCAATGGCTGGCGCAGCACACCGGCGATACCCCTCTGCGCGCCTGGATCGTGGGTTGCTCGACCGGTGAAGAGGCCTATTCGCTGGCCATGGTGTTCCGCGAATGCGTGGACGCACAGCCTCAAACCCCCACCCCCACGCTGCAGATTTTTGCCACCGATCTCAGTGCAGATGCCATTGCCGTGGCCCGCAAAGGTCTGTACCCCGCAAAAATAGCGCAGGACATGGCACCAGAGCGTCTGGCGCGCTTTTTCCACGCACACGCGGGCGGCCTGCTGATCGACCAGACCCTGCGCGACATGGTGCTGTTCGCCCAGCACGACGTCATCCTCGACCCGCCCTTTACCCGCCTGGACCT
>DMZZ01000121.1:21881-22509 GCA_003484805.1 Comamonadaceae bacterium
TGCAGACGTTTTCTCCGCCCGCCGTACTGGTGAACGAAGCCGGTGACATCCTCTACATCAGTGGCCGCACCGGCCGCTACCTCGAACCTGCCGCCGGCAAGGCCAACTGGAACATCCACGTGATGGCGCGCCCGGGCCTGCGCACCCAGCTGGCCGTTGCCCTGCGCCAGGCCTTCCGGGACAAAGCGGCGGTGGAACTGAGCGGGCTCCAGATCGAAGAAGACGCGCCGCGCACACTCAACGTGACCGTGCAGGCAGTGCTCGAACCCAAGGCCCTGCAAGGCATGGTGATGGTGGTGTTTCGCGAGGTGCCTGCGCCCCGGGCATCGCGAGGGAAAAAAGGCCAGGCGCAGGCACCGCTGGACGACAGCTNNGCGCTGCGCAAGGAAATGCTGGCCTCCAAGGAGGAACTGCAGGCCACCAACGAAGCCCTGCAGTCGGCCAATGAAGAGCTGCAGTCGGCCAACGAGGAGCTGACCACCTCCAAGGAAGAAGCGCAGTCGATGAACGAGGAACTGCAGACCATCAACAGCGAACTGCAAACCAAGCTCGACGATCTCGCACTGGCCCAGAGCGACATGCAGAACCTGCTCAACAGCACGGACATCGCCACACTGTTCCTGGACAA
>DMZZ01000122.1:0-10586 GCA_003484805.1 Comamonadaceae bacterium
TGGAAAGCCCGACAGACTCCTAGTGTCCTGGGTTGGAAGTTCGTTGAAGAAATAAAGATGTCGAAATCGACGTCAGGCAAGGCGCAAACCACAGCGATAGCCGTAGCTATCGCGAGGATTTGCAACGCAGCATGGGGGCGATTCTCGGCGTCTTTATGAAACGAATTTCTAACCCAGGACACTAGAATCAGCCCACTTTGGCCGATCCGTCCCGACACGCCGCCCTCCCCTGAAAAACCCGCCATGTCCAACACCTCCGACGTTCGCATCCGCAGCGTGCGCCCGCTGATCACCCCCGCCATCCTTGAAGACGAATTGCCATTGCCCGATAGCAGCGCCAGCTTTGTGCAGCAGGCCCGCCGCGCGGTGGGTGACATCGTCATGGGCCAGGACGACCGCCTGCTGGCCATCGTGGGTCCGTGCTCGGTGCACGATCCCGACGCAGCACGCGAGTACGCACGCAAGCTGCAACCCGTGGCGCAGCGTCTTTCCAGCGACTTGCTGGTCGTGATGCGCGTGTACTTTGAAAAACCACGCACGGTGGTGGGCTGGAAAGGGCTCATCAACGACCCCGCGCTGGACGGCAGTTTCCAGATCAACCGCGGTCTGCGGCTGGCCCGCCAACTGCTTTTGGATGTGACCGCCACCGGGTTGCCCATTGCCACCGAGTTTCTGGACACCACGCTGGGCCAGTACTACGCCGACCTGATTTCATGGGGCGCCATCGGTGCACGCACCACCGAGAGCCAGATACACCGGGAGCTGGCCTCCGGCCTGTCCATGCCCGTGGGCTTCAAGAACCGCACCGATGGCGACCTGCAGGTGGCCGTGGACGCCATACGATCAGCGCAGCACCCGCACGCATTTCCGTCGCTCACCCACGAAGGCATGCCGGCCGTGTTGACTACGACGGGCAACGAGCACGCCCACCTGGTGCTGCGCGGCGGTAGCACCGGCCCGAACTACGAAGCCGCCCACATCGCCCAAGCCCGTGAGCTGCTGCGCAAAGGCGGCGCACCCGAGGCCATATTGGTGGACTGCAGTCACGCCAACAGCAGCAAGCGTTTTGACCGCCAGCCGCTGGTGGCCGCCGACATTGCCGCGCAAGTGGCGGCAGGTCAGAAGGCGATCATTGGCGTCATGGTCGAGAGCCATCTGGTGGGGGGCAACCAGAGTGCCGTGGGGGGGCAGCCGCTGGTGTACGGTCAAAGCATCACCGATGCCTGCCTGGCACTCGAAGACACCGTTCCGGTGCTGGACAACCTGGCCGCCGCCGTGCGCCAGCGCCGCCTGGGCTGAAGCCGCAGAACGACACCCGCAGCCTGGCTGGGGCGCCCGTACCGATCCACCGTGCCTCAGGCCGCCACCACGGCGCCCTGCCCGGCCTGCTCGGCCGCATGCCTGCGCAGCAGCGCCGGGTGAGCGGGCCGGGGCAGGCCCAGGTGTTCGCGCAGGGTGCGGCCGGTGTAAGCGGTGCGAAACAGCCCGCGCCGCTGCAGCTCGGGAATGACCAGCGCCACAAAATCCTGCAGGTCGTACGGCAGCGTGGGTGCCATCACGTTGAAGCCGTCGGCCGCGCCAGTGGTGAACCAGTGTTCGAGCTCGTCGGCAATGGACTGCGGCGTGCCCACCACCGTCCAGTGGCCGCGCGCCGTGGCCGCACGCTGGTACAGCTGGCGCAGCGTGAGGTTCTCGCGCCGCGCCAGGCTCAGGAACAGGTCCTGGCGGCTCTGCCAGCCTTCGGTGGGCGGCAGGTCGGGCACGGGGCCGTCGAGCGGGTAGGCCGAGAAGTCGAAGCCCCCGACGAAGCTCGACAGCAGGCTCAGCCCCACCGAGGGTTCGATGAGTGACTGCAGGCGCTCGTACTTCTCCTGCGCCTCAGCCAGCGTGCGCCCTACCACGGGCGAGACGCCGGGCAGGATCTTGAGCGCGTCGGGCGCACGGCCCTGCGCAGGCAGGCGATTCTTGAGGCTGGAATAGAACGCGCGCGCACTCTCCACCGACTGGTGTGCGGTGAACACCAGCTCGGCCGTGGCAGCGGCCAGCTCCTGCCCGTCCTCGGACGAGCCAGCCTGCACCATCACCGGGTAGCCTTGCACCGGGCGCTGGCTCTGCAGTGCGCCCTGCACTTTGTAGTACTTTCCCTGGTGGTCGAGCCGGTGCAACTTGGCCGGATCGAAGTAGCGGCCACCCTCCTTGTCGAACAGCGGCGCGTCGTCCTCGAAGCTGTCCCACAGGCCTTTGACCACGTCCACGTATTCGCGCGCGCGCTCGTAGCGGCTGGCGTGGCTGAGCTGCTGGTCCAGCCCGAAGATGCGCGCCTCGTGGTCCGAGCCCGAGGTGACGAGGTTCCAGCCCGCGCGGCCGCCGCTCAGATGGTCGAGCGTGGCCACCTTGCGCGCCAGGTGGTAGGGCGGCAGGTAGGTGGTGGAGACGGTGCCCACCAGGCCGATGCGCTCGGTCACGCCGGCCAGCGCGGTCAGCAGCTCCAGCGGCTCGAACTGGTGCGGCGGCAGGTTGCGCGCCAGTGCCTCGGCGGGCGCGCCGGGCAGGCCCATGGTGTCGGCGCTGAAGATGGCGTCGAACAAGCCCGCCTCGGCGATGCGCGCGAGGTTCTTGTAGTGCTGCGGGCGCAGCGCGGCGGACGGGTCCACGTCGGGGTGACGCCAGGCCGCGATGTGGTGACCGACGCCGAACAGGAAAGCGCCGAGGTGCAGTTGTCGTTGTGCAGTGCTCATGGGGTACAGCCTCTCTTTTTGGGAATGGAGCCGTGCAGGCATGGGTGGCCCGCGGCCGCCCGATCGCCTACAGCTTGGCGATGGAAACCTCGGTGGACTTGACGAGCGCGACGACGTCCGAGCCCACGACGAGGGCCAGGTCGTCCACCGAGCGGGTGGTGATGACCGAGGTGACGATGCCCCAGGGGGTCTCGACATCGACCTCGGAGACGACGTCGCCCCGGATGATTTCGCGCACCTTGCCCTTGAACTGGTTGCGTACGTTGATGGCTTGGATGGACATGGTTTTCTCCTTGAAAGTCCGTTGAAAAAGGGTTTGATCAGATGGCCCAGCGCAGCCCGTGGGCGGCTACACCGGGCCAGGGGTCGCTGGTGGTCGCGGGCTCGGCAGCGGGCTTTTGCAGCACGCGGTCGAGGATGCGTTTCTCCAAGGCGGCAAAGGCTGCGTCGCCATGCACGCGCGGGCGTGGCAGGTCGATGGTCTGGTCCAGGGCGATCTGGCCGTCCTCGATCAGCACCACGCGGTCGGCCAGGGCCACGGCCTCCTGCACGTCGTGCGTGACGAGCAGCGCCGTGAAGCCGCTGGCACGCCACAGGTCCTCGATGAGACGGTGCATCTCGATGCGCGTGAGCGCGTCGAGCGCGCCCAGCGGCTCGTCGAGCAGCAACAGGCGCGGCTGGTGCACCAGCGCCCGCGCCAGCGCCACGCGCTGGCGCTGGCCGCCCGAGAGGCGCGCGGGCCATTCGCCCAGGCGCTCGCCCAGGCCCACCTGCTGCAGCACTGCGGCAGTAGCCTGCAGCTGGCCGGGCGGCAGGCCCAGCGCCACGTTGTCGTGCACGCGCTTCCAGGGCAGCAGGCGCGCGTCCTGGAACATGATGCGCGTGGCGGACGATAGGCCGGAGAGCGGCGCGCCGTCCAGGCGGATCTTGCCCGCTGCTGGCGGATTCGAGCCCTGCCACGAGGCGCAGCAGCGTGCTCTTGCCGCAGCCGCTGCGGCCCACGATGGCGACGAACTGGCCCGGCTCGATGTGCAGCGTGGTCTGGCGCAGAACCTCGCGGGTGCCGTAGCGTTTGCCCAGGCCGCTGATGTCCAGGCGCACGCCGCCAGACCGGGATTCATGGTTTTTTGAAGTCAAAGGAGCCTCCCGCGCCCTATTCACGGGCGCTAACAGCTATCGAATTAGTAGTATGTAAACGAGATGGGTGGGCGTTCAGGTGCCCTGGTAACCCGGATGTCAACGCAGCCACCAGCGCTCGAGCGCCTTGGCAAACAGGTCGGCCAGCTTGCCCAGCAGCGCATAGAGCAGGATGCCCACGAGCACGANNCCGGCCTGCGCCGAGATGGTCTCGGCCACGATCAGGATCACCCACATCAGCCCGAGCGAGAAGCGCAGCCCCACCAGGATGGACGACAGCGCACCGGGCAGAATGATCTGGCGGTAGAGCTGCCAGCGGTTCAGGCCATAGGTGCGCCCCATCTCGATCAGCCCCGGGTCCACGCCCCGGATACCGTGGAAGGTGTTGAGATAGATCGGGAAGAACACCGACACGGCGATGAGAAACAGCTTGGCTGTCTCGTCAATGCCGAACCACAGGATCACCAGCGGAATCAGCGCCAGCGCCGGGATGTTGCGCACCATCTGGATAGATGTGTCGAGCAGCGTCTCGGCCAGCCGCACCGAGCCCGTGAGCAGGCCCAGCAGCAGCCCCAGCCCGCCGCCAATGGCCAGCCCGGTCAGGGCCCGCCCGGCGCTGACCTGCACATGCGCCCACAGTTCGCCCGATACCGTAAGTGTCCAGGCTGCGAGCACCACATCCACCGGCGCGGGCAGCACGCGGCTGGAGAGCCAGCCCCACTGGGATGCCGCCTGCCACAGGGCGATCAGCCCCACGGGCACCAGCCAGGGCAGGAGCCGCTGGCCCACGGCTGCGGCCAAGCGTGCCAGGCCCTGCGACAGTGCCTGCAGGATGGATGTGGCAATGGTGTCAGGCCCCGGGGTGGCCTGCAGTTCTTCGATGGTGTTGCTCATGGGTTGTATCCGTGTTCGGTGTCGGGTTCCAGAAATTCCAGCCGGTTTCCCGCCGGGTCCTGGGCATAAAAGCGCAGGTAGCCTGGCAGCGCCTGGTGCTCCTCCAGCGCCCACTGGGCCTGCAGCAGGCGGCCACGCAAGGCGGGCAGGTCACTGACCTGAAACGCCAGGTGCGACACCGCAGGCGCCGCCTGACCGCCTGCGGTGGGCACCAGGTCGATGCGCTGCGTGCCGGCGGCAAAGCGCAAGATCTCATCGGCCCGCAGGCGCACCTCGGGCAGGCACAGAAGATCGCCGTAAAAGTGGCGTATGGGGCCTTCTGCACCAGCCGGAAAAGCCAGTTGCGCATGGTTGATGGAATGGATGGGCATGGACTGTTCCCTTCGGTGCTGCGACGCTTCAGCTTTGCGCGGCGCGCGGCACAAACTGGTTGCCCACCGTTTCGCCAAAAGGCCCGAGCGGTGAACCACCGGCCAGCCCCTCGCGCAGCCTGATGGGCAGCAACGGAAAGACCAGCTCGGCAAAGCGGTAGGCCTCTTCAAGGTGCGGGTAGCCCGAGAGTACGAAGGTGTCGATGCCCAACTGCGCGTATTCCTCAATGCGTGCGGCCACGGTCTGCGGGTCACCCACCAGGGCTGTGCCCGCGCCGCCACGCACCAGGCCCACGCCGGCCCACAGGTTGGGGCTGATCTCCAGGTCGGCACGCGTGCGCCGCGCGCCTCTGGAATGCAAGGCGGCCATGCGGCGCTGGCCCTCGGAGTCCATGCGCGCGAAAACGGCCTGCGCCCGCGCCACGGTCTCGTCGCTCACATGGCTGATCAGGTCTTGGGCGGCCTGCCAGGCCCGGTCATCGGTCTCACGCACGATCAAATGCAGGCGGATGCCGAACTTCACGCTGCGGCCATGGCGGGCGGCTTTCGCGCGCACATCGGCAATCTTCCTGGCCACCTCGGCGGGCGGCTCGCCCCAGGTGAGGTAGGCCTCGGTCTGCTCGGCGGCCAGTTCGTGCGCTGCGGGCGACGAGCCTCCGAAATACACCGGTGGATGGGGCTTTTGCACAGGCGGGAACAGCAGTTGCGCGCCCTTGACCTGCAGGTGCTTGCCTTCGAAATCCAGGACCTCGCCGTCGTGGCTGCGCGCCAAGATCTCGCGCCAGATGCGGATGAACTCGCTCGATTGCTCGTAGCGCGTGGCGTGGTCTAGAAACACCCCGTCACCTTCCAGCTCTGCCTGGTCGCCGCCGGTCACCAGATTGATGAGCAGGCGCCCGCCCGAGAGCCGATCAAAGCTGGCGGCCATCCGCGCGGCCAGCGCGGGCTGATGCAGGCCGGGGCGCACCGCCACGAGGAACTTCAGATGGCGCGTCGCGCCGATCAGGCTCGACGCCACGACCCAGGGGTCTTCGCAAGAGCGCCCCGTGGGGATAAGCACGCCTTCGTAGCCCAGACTGTCGGCGGCCACTGCCACCTGCTTCAGATAGTCGTGGCTGAGCTGGCGCGCGCCCTCGGTGGTGCCCAGGTAGCGGCTGTCGCCGTGGGTCGGAAGAAACCAGAAAATATGCATTTCGCTTTGCCTCTCAGTAGGAAATTGCAAAACCGCTGCGCCACCGCAGGCCGCTGAAGTGCCGGACACAAAGCCCCGCCATGGGCACCGCCCGCTCAGGTGTGCCCGCGGGCGTCTCCAGGCCCCAGGCCACCGCGGTAGTGCGCAGGATGCGCGGCAGGGGGTTGTGGAAAGAGAGAGGCGTTGGCACGGGCATATGCGGCTCCTGGGTGTTTTGCAATGGCGGTTGGAAGGACCCCGGCTGCGTCAGGCAGCCCAGGGCGAGCGCACCACGTCCTTGATCTGGATGCGCCTGGGAATCAGCTTGAGCTCGTAGAAGGTGTCCGCGATTTTTTGCTGCTCGACCAGAATGTCGGGCGTGACCGGGCCGGTGCCGTATTCGGCACGCGAGGTCGAAAGATCGAAAACCGGCTTGGGAATGCCAAACAACTGCGCAAACTCGGCGGCCAGCAGGTCGCGGTTGAGCTTGGCCCAGATGTCGATCTTGTTGATCTCCTCGATCACGATGCGCAGCACATCGAGGTTCTTGTCCGCGTACTGCAATGACGAGAAGTAGTAGCTGCGGTTGCCCACCACGCCCGTGGCATCGGCCAGCAGGCGGGCATCGAGCGTTTTTTCGGCCGAAGCCAGGAACGGGTCCCAGATCACCCAGGCGTCGACCGAGCCCTTTTCGAAAGCGGCGCGCGCATCGGCCTGGGGCAGAAACACCACATTCACGTCGCTGTAGCGCAAGCCGTTTTTTTCCAGCAGCTTGACCAGGAAGTAATGCACGTTGCTGCCTTTGTTGAGCGCGACCTTCTTGCCCTTGAGGTCGGCCACCGTGCGGATCGCCGAGCCCTTGGGCAGCAAAACACCCTCGGCCTTGGGCCGCTGCACGGTGGCCGCCACGTAGGCCAGCGGCGCGCCAGCCGACTGGGCAAAGATAGGCGGCGCTTCGCCCACGTCGCCAAAGTCGATGGAGCCGACGTTCAGCGCCTCCAGCTGCACCGGCCCGGCGGTGAACTCGGTCCATTTGAGCGAGACACCGAGCGGGGCCAGGCGCTTTTCAAGGGTGCCGCGGCCCTTGAGCAGGCTCAGCACGCCTTTCTGGTGGCCGATGCGCAGTTCGCGGCCACCCTGGGCCAGCACAGGGCCACCGGCGGCCAGTGCTGCAAGGCCCAGACCCGAAGTCAGCACCTGGCGGCGCGTGGGAGATGTGAAGTCAATCATGGCAATGCTTTCTGAAGAGAAAAAAATGGCAACAGCTGTCCCTGCACGTCGCACGCGTGCACATCACACAGGGGGAAGAAGGGGTGTTGGAGCGCGGCGCGGCGGGCTGCCCGCGGCAGCCCGCGCGTCAGTAGCTACATCGCACCTGCGCAAAGTCCACCGGCGCGAACCGGGTGGCCTGGGCGGGCGAAGGGCGCAGGGTTTCCGTCACCAGCATGTTCACGGCGTCGTCCAGGCGGATGGCGATGTCTCGCCCCACGCTGTAGGCGCCTTCGGGCGTCACGGTGACCTGGGCATCGGTGGCGTAGATGCCAGGCAGGATGTGCTTGGCACCCAGCGACTGCAGCACCGGCCGCAGCGCATAGTCCAGCGCCAGCATGTGGTGCGGGCTGCCGCCCGTGGCCAGGGGCAGCACGGTTTTTCCCTGCAGCGCGGTCTGCGGCAGCAGGTCGAGAAAGACCTTGAGCACGCCGCTGTAGGCCGCCTTGTATACCGGCGTAGCCACCACCAGCACACGGGCCGCCGCCACCTGGGCCACTGCCTGGCTGATGCTGCGGTGGTGCGCATCGGCCAGCAGCAACGCCTGGGGCGAGAGGTCGCGGATGTGGACGCGGTCCACCAGCGCCCCGCGCACCGTCAGGCGCTGCGCCACGGCGTCCAGCAAGGCGGCAGAACGCGAACGCTCGGAGGGGCTGCCAGCAATCAACAAGGCGGACATGGTGTTCCTTTGATTCAATTTTGATAGCTGCCAGCGCTTGATGGATAGGCGCCGGATGCCAATTTGGCTATTATTTTCGGGTGTAGATCTGGTCGAACGCGGCGCCATCGGCAAAGTGGTCTTTGGCCGCCTTGTCCCAGCCGCCAAAGGCCTGATCGATGGTGAACAGATTGATCTTGGGCAGTTGCTTGGCGTACTTGGCCTGGGCCTTGGCCGAGGTGGGGCGGTAAAAATGTTTGCCGATGATGTCTTGGGCCTGTTCGGTGTACAGGAATTTCAGGTACTCCTCGGCCACGGCGCGGGTGCCTTTTTTGTCCACGTTCTTGTCGACCACCGCCACGGGTGGCTCGGCCATGATGGAGAGCGAGGGGTAGACAAAATCGACCTTGCTGCCAAATTCTTTCTCCAGCAAATACGCCTCGTTTTCCCACGAGATGAACACGTCGCCCTGGTTGCGCTGCGCAAAGGTGACCGACGAGCCGCGCGCCCCGGTGTCGAGCACGGGCACGTTGCCGTACAGCTTGGCGACAAAGTCCTTGGCCTGTGCATCGCCACCGTACTTGCGCTTGGCAAACTCCCAGGCGGCCAGGTAGTTCCATCGGGCGCCGCCCGAGGTCTTGGGGTTGGGCGTGATCACGCTGATGCCGGGCCTGACGAGGTCGTCCCAGTCCTTGATGTTCTTCGGGTTGCCCTGGCGCACCACCAGCACAATGGTGGAGGTGTAGGGCGAGCTGTTGAGTGGCAGGCGTTTTTGCCAGTCTTTGGGAATCCAGCCGCCGTTGTTGTGCAGCGCATCCACGTCACCGGCCAGGGCCAGCGTCACGACGTCGGCATCGAGCCCGTCGATCACCGAGCGCGCCTGCTTGCCCGAGCCGCCATGGCTTTGCTTGATGGTCACGTCCTGGCCGCTCTTGGCCTTCCAGTGCTTGGCAAAGGCCTGGTTGTATTCCACATACAGCTCGCGCGTCGGGTCGTACGACACATTGAGCAAGGTCACGCTCTGGGCCAGAGCCGATGCTGCGCTCAGGGTCAAAGCGGCGGCGGCGAGGGGAAACTTGATAAAGTGGCGGCGAAAGTTCATTAGGTGGTTCCCGTGGTTTTGAACAGCGATGGATGGATTCTGGAGCCTGCTCTTCAAAACTGGAACTACTGTGTTTTCAGTTTTTAATTACCCAAACACATAAAGGCACCTCCATGGCACGCATGGTTCAATGCATCAAGCTCGGCAAAGAAGCCGAAGGACTTGATTTTCCCCCCTACCCCGGCGAGCTGGGCAAGCGCATCTGGCAGGGCGTGAGCAAGGAGGCCTGGGCCGGCTGGCTCAAGCACCAGACCATGCTGGTGAACGAGAACCGCCTGAACCTGGCCGACGCGCGCGCCCGCCAGTACCTGGCGCGCCAGATGGAGCAGCATTTCTTCGGCGGTGGCGCCGATGCGGTGCAGGGCTACGTGCCGCCGAGCGCCTGAAGCCCCCGTCCTCCCGCTCCCGTGGCGCCCCCTGGGGCGCCTTTTTCATTTGCTTTTCCTATCGCACACCATGGCCGAACGCATTGACTGGCTCGACGACGGCACCCCCTACAGCCCGCGCTTTGGCGAGCGCTACCACAGCGAACAGGGCGGCGTTGCACAGGCGCGCGAGGTCTTCCTGAGCGGCTGCGGCCTGCCGCAGGCCTGGGCTGGGGCGCCGCAGTGGCGCATCCTGGAGACGGGTTTCGGCTTCGGGCTGAACTTTCTCGCCACCTGGGCCGCCTGGCGCGCCGACCCTGACCGCCCCACGCTCTTGCACTTCGTCTCGCTCGAGGCCTGGCCCGTGTCCGCAGCCGACCTGCTGCGCGCGGCCGAGCGCCACCCCGAACTGCTGCCGCTGGCGCAGGAGCTGTGCGCGCAGTACTGGGGCCTGCTGCCCGGCGTGCACCGCCTGTGGTTCGACGGCGGGCGCGTGCTGCTCACGCTGTGTATCGGCGATGCGCAGGCCCTGCTGCGCCAGCAGCACTGGGAGGTGGACGCGGTCTACCTCGACGGCTTCAGACCGCAGTCCAACCCGGAAATCTGGAGCCTGCACGCCCTCAAGGCCATCGCGCGCTGTTGCCACCGGGGCACCCGCCTGGCCACCTGGGCCCTTGCTGGTGAAGTGCACGAGGCACTGGCGCAATGCGGCTTTGTGGTCGAAAAGCGACCCGGCATGCCACCCCAACGCGAGCACCTGCAGGCCACCTTCAACCCCGCGTGGGAGCCGCGCACCAGCCGCACGGCCGAGCCTGGCCCCGAGCACCCCAGCCCGGCGCGTTGCGTCGTCATCGGCGCGGGCCTGGCGGGCGCCGCCACGG
>DMZZ01000104.1:0-3189 GCA_003484805.1 Comamonadaceae bacterium
TGGTCTTGACGCGGATGCCGCGCTTCATGCCCTCCTCGCCCAGGTAGGCGCCCCAGGCCCAGGCAGCGACCATCAGGTGGATGGTGTTGCCCTTGGGCGAGACACCCAGCTTCTTGTCACCGATCCAGGTCAACGGACGCAGGTAGCACGATTCAAGTTTGTTTTCGCGCACCACGGTTTTCTGTGCCTCGTTTGCCTCTTCCTGGGTGAACGGGATCTTCATGCGCAGGATCTTGGCGCTGTTGAACAGGCGCTCGGTGTGCTCTTCAAGGCGGAAAATCGCCGTGCCGTTCACAGTGTTGTACGCGCGAACGCCTTCGAAGGCGCCGCAGCCATAGTGCAGCGTATGGGTCAGCACATGGATCTTGGCGTCGCGCCAATCGACCATCTGGCCATCCATCCAGATCTTGCCGTCACGGTCGGCCATCGAGGGAACTACGGGGCTCATGGGGTTCCTTTGGTTTGCAGGGTTCGCAGAGCCCTTGATTTTACGGCGCCTCCGGCCCCGGTTGACTCTCTGTCGGCGACGGCCGCACCAGCGTCCAGCGGGTCAGTCGGCCATGGAGAAATTCGCAGGTGACATGCGAACCGCCGGCATCGGTCCAGCGGTACACCTCTGGCTGCTCGTTCTCCCGGGACTGCAGCGCCCCCAGCGCGCGGGTCATTGCAATGACGTGCATGAGGGTCACGCCCGCACGCAGCCGCGCATTGAGCATCACCGCACTGCCGACATGCCCTATCGGGCTGTCTGCCACTTTTCTGAGGACCGCCATCAGGCGGGTGAAATGCAGCAACAGCCACATCACCAGAAACCCTGCGGCGGCAGCGACGCCCATCCATCCGTACACACGGTAGGACGCCACCACCAGGACTGCGCCCACCAGGGGCACCCATGCATTTCTCCAGTTCATGCGCCGATTGTCTTATGCCGGTTGCGCCGCATTGTCGTGGAAAGCACGTAGTGGGCTCAAGCAAGCCCCCGCACGACCTCCATGGCCTCCTCGATGCGCTCGACGGTATGAATCTCCAGCCCCTTGATGGCCTGCTTCGGAGCATTGGCCTTGGGCACCACCGCCACCGAGAACCCCAGTTTGGCAGCCTCCTTGAGGCGCTCCTGCCCGCGCGGCGCAGGCCGCACCTCGCCCGCCAGCCCCACCTCGCCAAAGGCGATAAAGCCCTTGGGCAATGCCCGGCCACGCAGGCTGGAGGTGATGGCCAGCATCACGGCCAGATCGGCAGCAGGCTCACTGATACGCACACCACCCACGGCGTTGACAAACACATCCTGGTCGGCACACGCCACGCCCGCGTGGCGGTGCAGCACGGCCAGCAACATGGCGAGGCGGTCACGGTCCAACCCCACCGACAGGCGGCGTGGGCTGGGACCACCACCATCGACCAGTGCCTGGATCTCGACCAGCATGGGGCGAGTGCCCTCCAGCGTCACCAGAACGCAGCTCCCCGGCACGGGCTCGCTGTGCTGGCTCAGAAAAATGGCGCTGGGGTTCGTCACCCCCTTGAGCCCGCGCTCGGTCATGGCGAACACCCCGATCTCGTTCACGGCACCAAAGCGGTTCTTGATGGCCCGCACAAGGCGAAAGCTCGAATGCGTATCGCCCTCGAAATACAGCACCGTATCGACCATGTGCTCCAGCACGCGCGGCCCGGCCAGGGCCCCCTCCTTGGTGACATGCCCCACGAGGACGATGGCCACGCCCGAGGCCTTGGCCGCACGGGTGAGGTGCGCAGCGCATTCGCGCACCTGCGCCACAGAACCGGGCGCCGAAGTGAGCTGGTCGGAGAACACGGTCTGGATGGAATCAATCACCGCCACCGCGGGCTGCGTGGCATCGATGGTCGCCAGGATTTTTTCCAGTTGAATCTCCGCCAGCACATTCACCTGGCTGTGGTCCAGACCCAGCCTGCGCGAGCGCAGCGCGACTTGTGCGCCGCTTTCCTCGCCCGTCACGTACAGCGTGGGCAAACCGGCCCGCTGCAAGGCGTCGAGCGCCTGCAGCAACAGCGTGGATTTGCCGATGCCCGGGTCGCCCCCGATCAGCACCACACCCCCTTCCACGATGCCTCCACCGAGCACCCGGTCGAGCTCGTCGATGCCACTCGGGGTTCGTGCCACGTCCATGGCCTCGATGGCAGACAGCGGGGCCACGGGCTGGGCCATGTTCAAACCGGCAAACTGCGCTCCCCCGTAGCGATTCTTGCCCCCACCGGTTTCTGCCAGCGTCTCGGTCAGCGTGTTCCAGGCGTTGCAATGCGGGCATTTGCCGAGCCACTTGGGCGTGCTGCCACCGCATTCGGAGCAGGCGAAAAGGGTTTTTTCTTTGGACATGGAAAGGTCGGGCGCAGGCTGCCCACTATAGCTGCGCCCCACAAAGCACAAACCCGTCACGAGGACGGGTTTGCGAAGCGGGCGGGCGTGGGCGCCCAGCCATCAGGCGGCGGTCAACCAGTAACCCGAATTGAAGGGGCTGCTCATGCGCAGCGCCAGCGGAGAGATGTCGACCAGCTTGTCAGTAGGCATCTTTTCGGTCATCTCGGCACCCAGTTCGATGCCCTGCACCTCGGAGGGTGCCTCGTTAGCCTCTTTCGCCCGTTCTGCCTGGCTGTTGGTTGCAGAACGGGCTACAGAAAAGAATAGAAACAGCGGAACGGGATTTTTCGATCACCCCAATAGTCCGCCGCATCGCGGAACACGTCGAGCAGTTGCTCGCGCGCCTCCTTGTCGAACTTGGCGGTGGCCGGAATCTGCTCCAGCACCACGAGGAAGCCCGGCTGCGGGCCGGACTTGTGCAGCGGATCGGTCAGGCAATCGGACAAGGCGTCGAAGTTCTTGCCGAAATGCGACGGAAAGGTGAACTGCTGCGCAATCAGATCCAGCACATCCTGCTTGGACTGCGCGTGGGCGAGGTTGGCGTAAAGGAAATGGTGCCCCAGCGCTCCGGCCGCATCCTGCAGGTCCTGCACGCGAAAAGCGCGAATGGACTGCACGATGTTGGCGCGTACACCGCGCAGGGGGGGGTCCTGATCCTTACGAAGTGGTTTATCCATCTCCGCGTCTCTTTCTATAAAGTCCAAAAATCGGGTCACTCCGGCGGCTTGCACATGGCAACCCTCCGGGGTGGGGTATTCAACGGGAAGTAATGCTTCCCACCGCTATGCACGCGCCTGTGC
>DMZZ01000166.1:0-641 GCA_003484805.1 Comamonadaceae bacterium
ACAACCGCGCTCGGGTGCGCCCCCGGGGCCACCGGATCCCCGTGCACGCGCTTCCAGAGCTGCGTGGCCAGGGCGAAGTAGACATAGGGATCGTCGGCCACGATGCAGGCACCTCGTGCCAGTGCGGCCTCTCGCAGGGCAGGCGCCACAATGACACAGGCCGCCCGGGAGGCGGCCAGTTGCTGCTGGTAGCGCGGATTGCTGAGAAAACTCAGATCCTGCGGACCGGCGGCCTCCAGGGGGGCCAGCCGGTCGATCCGCAGATCGGGGCTTCCTTCCAGCGTACCGCCCAGTGCCTCGATGAACTGGGACAGACGCAAGCTCACACGCCCACCTCCCTGGACCAGGCGAACTTACTTGGCAGGTGCTGCATTCAGCGCCTTGATCACCTTGTCGGTGACATCGTGCTTGGGATTGATGTAGACGGCCTGGTCCACGATGATGTCGTACTTTTCCTGCTCGGCCAGCTGCTTGACGACCTTGTTGATGCGGTCGCCCATCTGGCTCAGTTCTTCGTTCTTGCGGGCATTCAGGTCTTCCTGAAATTCGCGGCGCTTGCGCTGGAATTCACGGTCCTGATCCACCAGCTGGCGCTGGCGCGTGGCACGCTGGCTTTCCGACAGCGTGGGCGCATCGCGCTC
>DMZZ01000166.1:646-4349 GCA_003484805.1 Comamonadaceae bacterium
ATGAAGCCGGCCTTGAACTCTTCTGCCTGCGCCGGCAGTACGGCACCCAGGGAACCGAGAGCAAGGGCAATGGCGATGTGACGAGAAAGGGTTTTCATTAGAAGGAGGTTCCAATCTGGAATTGCAATTTCTGGATTCTATCGCCCGCGTACTTGCGTACCGGGTTGGCAAAGGCCAAACGCAGGGGACCGAGGGGGGATATCCAGCTCAAACCCACCCCCACTGACGCACGCATATCGCTCAGGCGCATTTTCTCGCCATCACCATACACATTGCCCACATCCAAGAAAGTAAAGACACGCAGCGTGCGGTCATTGCCCGCACCCGGGAACGGNNACGGTGCAATCAGTTCGGCATTGAAAGTCAACTTCTTCGGCCCGCCCAAAGAGGCGCCTGTGACATCGCGTGGACCGAGAGTGCCCTGGTCGAAACCGCGCACCGATCCCAGACCGCCCGAATAGAAGTTCTTGAACACCGGGAAGGGCCGCCCTCCCATGCCCTTGCCCAGCCCCACCTCGCCATTGAAAGCCAGGGTGAATTTCTTGCTCAGAGGTACGTACTGCTGGTACTGGTAGTTGGCACGCACGTAGCGCGCGTCACCGGCCACGGACCATTCCGTATTGAGCCGCTGCAAGCGGCCCACATTGGGCGCCAGTGCGCTGTCGCGGCTATCGCGCGACCAGCCGATGGTGAGCGGTACGGAGGTGCTGGTGGCACCGTAGCGATCGGCATAGGCCAGATAGGCTGCGGGAATGTTGGTACCGGCCTTGATGCGCATCTGCTCCAGCGCGCCACCGAAGAACACCGTATCGATTTCCGTGAACGGCACGCCAAAGCGCACGCCCCCCCCCGTGGTGATGAGCTCGTAATTGCCGCCCTGGTCTTCGTAGGGCTTGTCGGTACGGTAGTAGAGGTCGAGCGTGCGCGAGATGCCATCCGGTGTGAAATACGGATTGGTGGTGCTGAACACCAGGGTGCGCTTGAACTTGCTGGTATTGACATCCACCCCCAGGTAATTGCCCGAACCAAAAACATTCTCCTGCTTCACGGCAAAAGAAAAAGAGAGCTTCTCTGCGCTGGAGAAACCTGCTCCCAATTGCAGCGAACCCGTAGGCTTCTCGGCCACATCGATCACCAGATCGACCTGATCGGGCGCCCCAGGCACTTCCTGGGTTTCAATGTTGACTTCGGTGAAATAACCCAGGCGGTCCACCCGGTCCCGCGAGAGGCGAATTTTCTCGCCGTCGTACCACGAAGCCTCATACTGGCGGAATTCGCGCCGCACCACCTCGTCACGCGTGCGGTTGTTGCCGGTCACGCTGATGCGGCGCACGTAGGCACGGCGCACCGGATCGGCCTGCAGCACCAGGGCCACGCGATTGTTTTCTCGGTCCACCTCGGGCACGGCCTCAATACGGGCGAAGGCAAAGCCGAAATTGCCGAAATGGTCGGCAAAGGCCTTGGTGGTTTCGGCCACCTGGTCGGCGTTGTAGGGTTCGCCAGGACGGATCGTGACCAGCGACTTGAACTCGTCTTCGCGCTCCAGGAAGTTGCCCTCCAGCTTGACGCTGGAGACCACGAAACGCTCCCCCTCGGTCACATTGACCGTGATGGAAATATCCTGTTTGTCGGGAGAGATGGCCACCTGGGTCGAATCGACCCGAAATTCCAGATAGCCGCGCTGCAGGTAATACGAGCGCAGGGTTTCGAGGTCGGCATTGAGCTTGGTGCGCGCGTAACGGTCCGACTTGGTGTACCAGCTCAGCCAGCCACCGGTGTCCTGATCGAACAGCCCCTTGAGGGTGGACTCGCTGAAGGCCTTGTTGCCGACGATGCGGATATCCTTGATGCGCGCGGTTTCGCCCTCGACCACCGAGAAGGTGAGGTTGACGCGGTTGCGCTCGATGGGCGTCACCGTGGTCACCACCTCGGCGCCGTAGAAGCTCTTGTTGATGTACTGGCGCTTGAGTTCCTGCTCGGCACGATCGGTCAGCGCCTTGTCGTAGGGTCGGCCATCGGTCAGACCAATATCGCGCATGGTCTTCTTGAGCAGGTCTTTGTCGAACTCCTTCGAACCCACGAAATCGACATCGGCGATGGTGGGTCGCTCTTCCACGACCACCACCAGAACGCCGCCCACCGCTTCCAGGCGCACATCTTTGAACAGGCCCAGGCCAAACAACGCCCGAATGGCGGCAGCGCCTTTGTCGTCGTTGTAGTCATCGCCGACACGCAGGGGCATGGACGCGAACACCGTGCCGGGTTCGACCCGCTGCAGGCCCTCGACGCGAATGTCCTGCACCTTGAACGGTTCGAGCGCCCAGGCCGCCTGGGCAGCAAAAACCATGGCTGCAACGGCCGTCGCGGTGCGCGCACCGAAGCGATTGAGATGTTTTTTCATGAATGAAGCCGGTGCCACCATTGCGCAAGCATGGCGGTCATAAGGTTAGCCAAATAGCCGGGAGATATCGTTGAACAAGGCGATGGACATCATCAGGAACAGCACAGCGATACCGCCGCGCTGAAGACGCTCCATCCAGACGTCCGAAACGCCCTTGCCCGTCACGCCCTCCCAAAGATAATACATCAGGTGCCCGCCGTCGAGAACGGGAAGCGGCAGCAGGTTCAGCACCCCCAGGCTGACACTGATCAGTGCCAGAAAAGTGAGGTAATGGGTCAGGCCCAGGCTGGCGGAGCGTCCGGCATAGTCGGCAATCGTCAGCGGCCCGCTGAGATTTTTCAGGGAGGCCTCCCCAATGACCATGCGGCCCATCATCTTGAGTGTCAGCACCGACACCTGCCAGGTGCGGGTCACACCACTCCACAAGCCCTCCAGCGGCCCATACTGCACAGTGGTGAACTGGGGCCGGGCACCCACATAGGCACCGATGCGCCCCACTGCTTCGCCCTGGTCCTGCTGCACTTCGGGCTGAACATCGAGCGTCAGGGTCTGCCCGCCCCGGGCAATGCGCCAGGGCTGCGATACCGCCTGCCCATCGCGCACCGACGCGCGGATCAACGAGCGCAGTTGCTGCCCGTCCACCACCTCGGTCGCGCCGATGCGCAGCACCTCGTCCCCTTCACGCAATCCGGCCCGGTCGGCCGCGCCACCGGGCATCACCTCGCCCATGAGCGGACGCGTCCACGGCCCGACGATGCCGATGTGGTGCATCAGACGTGCATCGGCCTCACGGGTGTCAAGCGCCTCGAACGCCAGCACCACCGTGCGCCGCAGGGCTCCGGGGGATGGCTCGACCTCCAGTTGCACGGACGTGCCTTCCAGCGCACCTCGCGTGAGCAGCCAGCGCAGATCCTCGAAAGATCGCACCGGGTTCAACGCATCATCCCCCATGGCGGCGTTGTGCACCAGTTCTCCGCCGCGCAGCCCTGCGGTCTCGGCCACCGAACCGGGCACCGGGCGGGCCAGATAGGCCATGGGCTCCTGCACCCCCATCCAGTTGACCGCCGCATACAGCAGCATCGCCAGCGCCAGATTGGCCACCGGCCCTGCCGCCACGATGAGGGCACGCGAACGCAGCCGCTGGGTGTTGAAGGCCAGATGCCGCTCCTCGGGCGCCACGGGAGCCTCACGCTCGTCGAGCATGCGCACATAGCCACCCAGCGGGAACGCCCCCAGCACAAATTCGGTGGAAGAACCTTGGGGCTGCCAGCGCAGCAGGGGCTTGCCAAAGCCCACCGAAAA
>DMZZ01000166.1:4433-6454 GCA_003484805.1 Comamonadaceae bacterium
GCCAGCAGATCCCCGAGCGAATCGGGGTTGGAGGGCGTCACCGCAGACAAAGTTTCCAGGTTCAGCACATGGATCTGGTCAAACCGGATGCGTCGCTCCAGAAAGGCCGCCACGGCCACTTCGTTGGCGGCATTGAGAACGGCCGTGGTGCCTGCCGGTGATTCCAGCGCCTCCCAGGCCAGGCGCAGCCCGGGAAAGCGCTCGGGATGGCCATGGTCATCAATGGCCTCGAAGGTCATGGCGCTCAGGGCATGAAAGTCGAGCGTGGCAGCGCCCGACGCCACGCGTTCGGGCCAGGCCAGCCCGTAGGCGATCGGCACGCGCATGTCGGGAGTACCCAGTTGGGCGACCACCGAGGTGTCGCGGTACTGCACCATGGAGTGGATGACGCTCTGCGGATGGATGACCACGTCGATCTGGCGCGGCGCCAGGCCGAACAGGTAACGCGCCTCGATCACCTCCAGTGCCTTGTTCATCATCGTGGCCGAATCGACCGAAATCTTGCGACCCATGACCCAGTTCGGATGGGCGCAGGCCTGCTCGGGCGTAACCTCGCGAAGCAGGCGCGGATCACGCTGGCGGAACGGGCCGCCCGATGCGGTGAGGATGATCTTGTCCACGCGCCGCTGCCATGTGGCTGGATCTTCGGGCAGGGACTGGAAGATGGCCGAGTGCTCGCTGTCGATCGGCAGCAGCGTGGCGCCGCCCTCGCGCACGGCGCGCAGGAACACCTCGGCACCCACCACCAGCGCCTCCTTGTTGGCCAGCAGCAGGCGCTTGCCCGCGCGCGCTGCCGCCAAGCACGGCGCCAGCCCGGCTGCGCCGACGATGGCCGCCATGACGGCGTCCACATCCGGGTGAGATGCTATTGTTTCAATAGCTTCTGACGCTTGCAGGACCTGAGTTTGAAGGTCATTTTTCTCTATTTTCTCGGCCAGCAACCGGGCGTGGGGTGCGCTGGCCATGGCGGCATAACGCGGACGAAAGCGCGCGCACTGCTCCAGCATCAGCTCCACCTGCGTGGCCGCGCTGAGAGCAAACACCTCGAACCGCTCCGGGTGGCGTGCCACCACGTCCAGCGTGCTGGTGCCAATCGACCCCGTGGAGCCGAGCACCGTGATCCGTTGCTTCATGTCGTTACCAGTGTAGAGAGCATCATGGCCAGCGGCAGGGTGGGCAGCAGTGCATCGACCCGATCGAGCACCCCGCCATGGCCAGGCAAAAGATTGCTGCTGTCCTTCACGCCCGCGCTGCGCTTGATGAGCGACTCAATGAGATCCCCCACCACGCTCATGGCCGCCATGAACAAGACGCCCAACAGCAAAAGCCACCAGCCCTGGCTCGCCAGACGGGTGTAGAAACTGGCCACCGGTGCCTGAAAACGCGCATCGGCCGCAACCCAGCACAGCGCCAGCAGCAGCACCCCGGCCACACCACCCCACACACCTTCCCAGCTCTTGCCGGGACTGATCGAGGGGGCCAGCTTGTTCTTGGTAAAACGCAGGCCGAACGTCCGGCCCGCGAAGTAGGCCGCGATGTCCGCCATCCAGACCAGCGTCATCACCGACAGCAGGAAATTGATGCCCACGGCATGCGCCTGCACCACCGCCAGCCAGGCCAGCCACAGCGCAAGCACACCCACCACCAGACGCAGTGCTGCGGGAATGCGCGGCCAGCCGGCCACGCCCGCGTGCAACAGCCAGGCGCTGCCGAGCACCCAGAACGCGCCTGCGGCCACCCACAGGGGGGTCAGCGTACGGGTCGGCAGCCCGAACATCCAGGAGGCGGCGCACAACGCTACGCACACGGCGCCCACAACCACGGAACCGACAGCCCCCGCGCCATTGAGACGCCCCCATTCCCATGCGGCGCCCGCCATGAGCACCAGCACCACGGCGGTGAAGGGCTCGGGCGATGGATAGAACAGGGCCGGCAGCAGGATGGCCAGCAGGACCAGGGCAGTGATGATGCGCTGTTTCAGCATGAAGACCCTTTCAGACCGGCACTCAGGCGTGTGCCTG
>DMZZ01000118.1:0-4639 GCA_003484805.1 Comamonadaceae bacterium
GCTCACGCTACTGAAAAAACGCATGCGCATCACCAACCACTTTGATGGCGAAAAGCTCAGCACCATGGTCGACGGCGTGAAGCACTACACCCCGCTGTTCGCGGTGCTGGTGCTGATCGGCACCACCGACATCATCTTTGCCGTGGACAGCATTCCGGCCATCTTCGCCATCACCAGCGACCCGTTCATCGTGCTCACGGCCAACATCTTCGCCATCCTGGGCCTGCGCGCGCTGTACTTCTTGCTGGCCGACCTGGCCAACCGCTTCCACCTGCTGGCCTATGGCCTGGCGCTGGTGCTCGTGTTCATCGGCACCAAGATGCTGCTGATCGACTTTTACAAGATCCCGATCGGCTATGCCCTGCTGGTCACGGCCACGCTGATTGCCGGCTCGGTTCTGCTGTCGCTGCGCGGCTCCAGCCAGGGCGTATCGCCCAAGGGCTGACCAGGTCAGCATCACCATGCAAATGCTGTGTAGCTTGCGCCGCTGGCTGCGGGGGCTGGAGCCCCGTGTGTGCGGCCAGCTGGACCGGCCCTGTCTGCTGCGCCTGCAGCCCTGGCTGGAACGGCGCGCGCTCTTCCGCTTTCAGCGCCAGCCCCTGGCCCGGGGCGTGGCGGCCGGCATGTTCTGCGGGCTGATTCCGGGGCCGCTGCAGCTGCCCGGCACCCTGCTGGCCTGTGCCTGGCTGCGGGGCAATGTGGTGGCGGGTGGTGTCGCCACGTTCTACACCAACCCCCTGACGATCGTGCCGCTGTACGCCCTGGCCTTCACTCTGGGGGCGCTGGTGGTGCCGGGAGAGCAGGTGATGCCCGCCTGGGGCAGCGTGGCGCCCGGGGGCGACTTCACCCTGCAGGCCCTGGCCGCGTGGGTGCAGGCCCTGGGTGTGCCGCTGCTGGTGGGGTTGCCCGGGCTGGGCTTGCTGCTGGCGGCGCTGGGGTATGTGGCGGTGCACATCTTGTGGCTGGCGTCGGCCGTGCAGCGGGGGCGGCGCTGGCAGCGCTGCCGCGTGGCAGCCCGGCGCATGCCGCCAGAGGAGTATTGACAGGCCCCAGGCTCCTATGCCGTGGCGCGCTCCAGCGCCTGGTCGATGTCCCAGAGGATGTCGTCCACGTCCTCGATGCCGACGCTCAGGCGCACCATGTCGGCGTCCACGCCCGCCCGCGCCAGCTCTTCGTCGTTCAGTTGGCGGTGCGTGGTGGAGGCGGGGTGGATCACCAGCGTCTTGGCGTCGCCAATGTTGGCCAGGTGGCTCAGAAACTCGCAGGCGTCGATGAACTTCTCGCCCGCTGCCGCCCCGCCCTTCACACCGAAGGTGAGGATGCCCGAGGCGCCGGGGTGGCCGTCCACCGCGCGGAACTGCTTTTGCGCCAGCGCGTGGAAGGGCGAGCCCGAAAGGCCGGGGTAATTGACCCACTGCACCTTGGGGTGGCCCTGCAGGAACTGCGCCACCCGCAGCGCGTTGCGGCAGTGCTCGCGCATGCGCAGGTGCAGTGTCTCGGCGCCCTGCAGCAGCAGCCAGGCGTTCAGGGGCGAGAGCACGCCGCCAAAGGTGCGGTTGACCTCCATGCGCGCCTTCATGGTGTAGCCGAAGTCGCCGAAGGTCTCGTAGAACTTCACGCCGTGGTAGGCACGGCTGGGCTCCACCATTTCGGGGAACTTGCCGTTGTCCCAGGGGAACTTGCCGCCCTCGACCACCACGCCGCCCATAGTGGTGCCGTGGCCGCCGATGTATTTGGTAGCGCTGTGCACCACGATGTCGGCGCCAAAATTCAGCGGGTTGCACAGGTAGGGGCTGGCCACCGTGTTGTCGATGACCAGCGGCACGCCGTGCGCGTGCGCCACGTCGGCTATTGAACCAATGTCGAGCACGTTGACCAGCGGGTTGCCGATGGTCTCGCCGTACAGGGCGCGCGTGTTCGGGCGCATGGCGCGTGCAAAGTTCTCGGGGTCGGCCGGGTCCACGAAGGTCGTCTCGATACCCAGCCGGCTGAATCCCACGCCCAATTGCCCCACCGTGCCGCCATACAGCGTGCTGGCTGCCACGATGTGGTCGCCGCATTTCAATATGGCCAGCAGCGCAGCCATCTGCGCGGCCATGCCGCTGGCGCAGGCCAGCGCGGCGCGGCCGTTTTCCAGGCTGGCGATGCGTTCCTCGAACACCGCCACTGTGGGGTTGCTGATGCGGCTGTACACATTGCCAAAGGTCTGCAGGTTGAACAGGCTGCTGGCGTGCTCGGCGCTGTCGAAGACGAAGCTGGTGGTCTGGTGGATGGGCGTGGCGCGCGCGCCGGTCACCGGGTCGGGCTGGGCGCCTGCGTGGATGGCGCGGGTGCCAAAGCCGTAGGTATGGTCGGCGCCGGAAGAGGGTGTNNAGCAAGCGCAGGTAGCTATCAATAGGGGAGCTGCCGAAGGCGCTTGGCGGTGATCACCTGGGTGTTCACGCCCATCCAGCCCAGGCCGCCGAACAGGCGCGCATGCTCGATCTTCACGCAGCGGTTCTGGATGACCTGCAGGCCCGCGTCCTCGGCGCGCTGGGCGGCTTCTTCATGCCGCACACCGAGCTGCAGCCAGAGGCAACTGGCGCCGATGGCCACGGCCTCCTCGGCCAGTGGGGGGATGTCCTCGCTCTTGCGGAAGCAGTCCACCATGTCGATGCGCCCGCCCTGGCGGGCGACGGCCTGTTCGGCCTCGTACAGGCTGGCGTGGCAGGGCTCGCCCAGGATGTGGCCGCCGCCCTGCGCCACCACCGGGTTCACCGGCACGATGCGGTAACCGTGCGCCTGCATGTACTTGGCGGCAAAGAAGCTGGGGCGGTGCCATTGCGGCGACAGGCCCACCACCGCGATGGTGCGGCAGCGGCCCAGCACGTCGCGCAGGGTGCTGATGGTGTCGGGGGTGCGGCTCATGCATGCCAGTGTACGCAAGCGCGGCCACCCAGGCGCGGCGTTGGGCGGGAGCTGCCCGCCCCGGTGGGCGACAGCAGCCCGGGCAGGCGGCGTGCGCCGCCCGCATTCAGAAGCGGTGCACCAGGCCCACGCCGAAGGTGCTGGAGCCGGTCGTGCCCTTGGCTACCTTGCCCGCGCTGTTGAGGCCGCCGTAGCCCGCGTACATCATGGTGCGCTTGGACAGGTGGTAGTTGGCGAACAGCTCGTAGGCCGTGGTGCCGTCGCGGGCCGGGTTGGGGTTGTCCGTGATGCGGGCCACTTGTGCGCCCACCACACGCGCGCCCAGCGGCACAGAGATGCCCAGGCCAAAGCCCTTGCCGGTGGTTTTGGATTCGTCCTGCGTGTACAGCGCGCTGACCAGGAACGACTTGAAGTCATAGCGCGCGCCCAGGGCATAGCCGGTGCGGTTGTTGGCGCCTTCGGCCATCTTGCTCTGCACCACGGCGCCCAGGCTCAAAGGGCCGGTCTTGTAGCTGGCGGCGAGCTGGTACGAGCCCTTGCGCGTGTCGGCGGCGCCAGCGGCGGGGGCCGCCTTGTCCTGCTTCATGACCACCGCAGCGCGTGCCTGGAAGCCGCTCAGGTTGGGCGAGGTGTACAGAAATTGGCTGTTGGCGCGGTTGCCGCCGAGGGAGCCGACGGCGTCCAGGCCGAGGTTCTTCAGCGCCGAGGTGTTGTTGGTCGTGCCGTTGAGGTCGAACGTGCCCATGGTGCGGTTTTGCGCCGTGGTCATGCGGCCCATGGCGAACTCGCCGAAGCCGCCGCCAATGGCCAGCCAGGCCGCACGGTTCCAGGCGCCCGCAGCGCCACCCGTCAGGGCGCCGTCTTCGATGTTGACGCCTTGCTCAAAGTTGAACGATGCCTTCAGGCCGCCGCCCAGGTCTTCCTGGCCGCGCACGCCCCACATGGAGGTTTCCTTGTAGTTGCCGATCATCTGCGACTGGCCGCCGAAAGCCTTGCCCAGACCGGCGTCCAGGCGTCCGTACAGGGTCACGTTGGATTGGGCCGAGGCGATGCCCGCAACGGAGCTGAGAACGGCCAGGGCGATCAGGTTTTTTTTCATGGAGTCATTCCGGTAGTTGTTGACAAGGAAAGCGCATCGGGGCCTCACAAGGAGGCCCCGATGGCTTGCCGCTATTGCAAGACCCCGCAGGAGGCCGGGGGCTTGTGGCCGGATCAGAGTGCGGCCAGCGCCGCCCGCAGCTCCGACACACTGAGGATTTCGCTCATCACCACAGGCGCGCGGCCGGGGGCCATGAGCACATACACCGGCACGCCGTTGCGCCCCAGGTCGGCCAGGGCGGCGGTGATGGCGGGGTCGCGGCGCGTCCAGTCGGCGCGCAGCAGCGTCACGCCACGCCGGGCAAAGTCGGCCAGCACGTCCGCGTTGGAGAGGGCATTGCGCTTGTTGTACTGGCAGGTCACGCACCAGGCAGCGGTGAAGTCGACAAACACGGGCTGGCCCGCCGCCGTGATCTCTTGCACGCGCTGGGCCGACCAGGGCTGCCAGCTGGCACCGGCCGCGCCTGCCACAGGTGCGGGGGCCTCCATGGGCTGGAGCACGTTGGGGCCGATGGCGCCCGCCAGCCATGCGCTGAAGGCGATCAGGACAGACGCCATGACGACGCGCGTGCGGCCGCGCAGCGTGAGCGACCACACCACGCTGCTGGCCGCCACCAGCAGCGCCAGCAGCGCG
>DMZZ01000116.1:0-8370 GCA_003484805.1 Comamonadaceae bacterium
CCATGATGCTTTTGGCATTGATGCGGCGCTCGCCCCGGCTCATGAAGACATCGCAGGGAAAGCTGCCGGCCAGTTTGGTGAGCTTGGCCGATGCGCGGGCGTGCAGGCCCAGCTTATTGCTGATGGTCGTGCGGGTTTTGATCATGCGGTCTCGTGCTCTGGTTCTGGGGGGCCGTGATGGCCACCTGCATCACGCCCTGGGTGCCGCCCACCACGGCGCGCTGGGTCAGGGCGTCGAGCGGCTCGGCCCGGTAGCACACGGTGCGCAGCAGCATCGGCAGGTTCACGCCGGTCACCAGCCTGGCCTGACGGCCTTCCACCAGTCGCTGCGCAATATTGCAGGGCGTGGCTCCAAACACATCGGTCAGCACCAGNNGGGTGCGCCGCCGTGCGACTCCAGCAGGCTGCGGGCCAGGGCCAGGGTGTTTTCGGGGGCCGCCTCGGGCTGCACATCGAGCACCATCAGGCTCTCGGCACAGTCCGGGAAGACATGCAGGGCACATTCACGCAGCGCATGGGCCAGCGGGGCGTGGGCGATGATGAAAATGCGCGTGCTCATGTTGGGACGGTAGGGTAGGCATTATCGCTGCGCCCGCGCAGCACGAACCACGCATAGGCCGCCGTATTGCAGGCCAGGTACAGTGCCATGGCGCCCTGGTACGAGACCAGGGTGGACGCGCCCACCGCAGCCAGGCCATCGACCGCCAGGCCCACCCCCCACTGCACCACGAACACGCCCACAAAGATCACCAGGTTGTAGGCCGACAGCGCACGCCCGGCCAGGGCCTGCGGAAATGTCATGGCCAGTGCGGGCTGCGAAAGGGAGACGAAGGTGCTGGTCATGCAGAACAGCGCCCAGGCCCCGGCCCCCGCCTGCGGGCCCAGGACAACGATCAGTGCGAGCACCACCAGGCTCCATGGCAGACCCAGGGTCATCAGACGGTTGGCCCCCAGTCCCTTGCGCAGCAGCCAGGGGTTGACCATGCCCCAGGCCCAGAAGGTGCACAGCATCGAGACATTGATCCAGAAAAGACCGGTGGCAGCCTCCAGGGGCGTGTACCCCGCCACCTTCTGCATCCAGGGGCCTGCCCAGAGCGTCTGCATGGCCACCATGCCTCCGTAGCTGAAGAAGCCCAGTGGCGCCAGGCGCTGAAAGTAGGGGTTGCGCCAGACCATCCCATAGCCGTCTTCGGTGGTGGCGCCGGGGGTGGCCGGTGCACTGTCTGCCGTATGCCAGCGAGGCACCCCCAGGGCCATCCACGCCATCGACAACAGCACCAGCGCCGCCAGCCCCCAGAACAGCGGTCGCCATCCCAGTACGGGAAGCAGCCACTGCACGGGCAGTGTGGAGGCCACCATGCCGAGCGAGCCGGTCATCAGCATCCAGGAATTGGCCCGCATCTGTGCGGTGGGCGTGAACCAGCGCCGGTAGCCCGTGAGCGGGGCCATCAGGCAGGCGCTGACACCGGCGCCCACCAGAACACGTCCCGCCAGCAGCCCGGCAAAATTGTCGGCCAGCGAGAATACCAGACACCCCGCAACCGCACCCCCCAGAAAACCCAGCTGGACCTTGCGGGGGCCATGGCGGTCAAGCCACTTCCCCAGGGGCAACTGGGTGGCCGAAAACCCCAGAAAATAGCCGCCCGACAACAGCCCCAGATCGCGCGCCTGGAGCATGAACTCCTGGGCCAGGGTGGGCGCCAGGGTCGCCGTCACGGCGCGCAGCAACGAGGACAAAAAATAGGCAAAGGCAAACGCCAGAAAAACCAGAGCGGCCGCGCGCCGCGTGAGCACGGTCACTGCAACTCCAGTCCGGCAAAGAACGGGTCGGCCGCAGCGGGATCGAGGCGGGCACTGAACAGCACGGCGTGGCACGCATGCACCTGTGCAGACTTCATGCGTGCAAACCAGACGGCCTGCGCCACCACGGCGTGGCCTTCGGCGTTGCGCCCCTGGGCCGACACCCGGACAGACTGGGGCAGTTCGAGCGCCCCCGCCGGAAGATAGGGCGAAGGCTCTGGCGTGCCGGGTTGCCCCTCAGCGGGCGCCTGCATGCCGGCCATCACCGCTGCGCGCCAGTGTGTCAGTGCGGCACCCGCCAGGGCCGGGTCGCTCAGCCGGGCGCAGGCCACCGCAAACGTGGAGCCTTCGGCCTCGCACCCCATCATGTGCATGGTCACGGACGCGCCGGCCAGCTCGACGGCGCGCTCGACCCGGTCGGGCTTGCAGGGCAGGCTGGCGACCAGCCCCGCTTCGGCCAGCGAAACCTGGCGCCAGTTCAGCGCGGGGCTGCAGGCGGCAAGTATTGCCAAGGCCGCCATGCCAAGGATTTTTTTCATTCGGTGGATTATCGGCAGATGTGCCTATGCCTGCCGGACGGGGTGAACCTTTGGTGCGCCGGCGTGTCCGACAACGCTGTAGGGCCCGGCCTGCCGCACAATGGCGGCCATTTTTTGGGGAAGTTGTATGCGGTTCAAACATGCGTTGATTGCGGTGGCACTGGCCGTCGCCGCCTCGGTGGGCACCTGGGCGCTGCTCGGCAGTGGCCAGTCTGCGGCGCCCGAATCCACCTTCGTGCTGCTCGATGGTTCGAGCCAGACCACGGCGGACCTGCGTGGCAAGGTGACCCTGGTCAATTTCTGGGCGACGAGCTGCACCACCTGCGTGGCCGAAATGCCGGACCTTGTTGCCACCTACCAGAAATACCAGGCGCGCGGATTTGACACCCTGGCCGTGGCCATGAGCTACGACCCGCCGAGCTATGTGGTGAACTTTGCCGAGTCGCGCAAACTGCCGTTCAAGGTCGCCCTGGACAACACCGGCGCCGTGGCCAAGGCCTGGGGCGATGTGCGCATCACACCCACCACCTACATCGTGAACAAGCGCGGGCAGATCGTGAAAACCTATGTGGGGGCCCCCAACATCGCCGAGTTGCACAGGCTGATCGAGCAACTGCTCACCGAAGCCTGATCCGCCGCGCCGCCGGGGGGGCTGGGGCGGGGCCGTTACACTGTGCCTCCCCCCAAAGACACCTTCGAGAAGTGGATACGCCTCCCATCACTTTGCTGACCCCCCGTGGGGCCGATGACCTGGTTGCCGTGCGCGAGCTCTTCAAGGAATATGCCGCGAGCCTGGACGTTGATCTGTGCTTTCAGCAATTCGATGCCGAGCTCGACAGCCTACCGGGCGACTACGCCCCCCCCCGCGGGGCCCTGCTGCTCGCACTGGTGGATGGCGCTGCCGCAGGCTGTTGCGCGCTGCGTCCGATCGACAACGCCGACTACCCCAATGCCAGCGAGATGAAGCGCCTGTTCGTGCGCAAGGTTTTTCGGGGCTTTGGCCTGGGCCGGCAACTGGCCGAGGCCATGCTCGATGCCGCGCGCCAGGCAGGGTATGCCTGCGTGCTGCTCGATACGCTCGACGAGATGGAGTCTGCGCGCGCCCTCTATGCCGATCTCGGGTTTGAGGAAATCCCGCCCTACTACCACAACCCCATTGCGGGCGCCCATTACCTCAAGGTCGATATTTCTTGAGAACGGTGCCAGCGGTTCAATGGCGGTGGTCTGTGGCCAACACCTGTGCGGCAGGGGGTTCAACGCGCCCGGTGCCTGATCTGGAAGGAACGAGCGCGTGAAATCAGCCAGTGCAACGATCTTCGACGAGGCGTACTACCAGCGCTTTTACTTCGACAAGAAAACCAGCGTGGTCGACCCGGAGCACATTGCCCGGCTCGGCGCCTTTGTCTGCAGCTACCTGCAGTACCTGCGCGTGCCGGTGCACCGCGTGCTCGACGTCGGCTGTGGCATCGGCCTGTGGCGCGACGTGGTAGCCCGCCACTTTCCGGATGCGAGCTACCAGGGCGTGGAGTTCAGCGACTATCTGTGCGGGCGCTACGGCTGGGAGCGCGGCTCGGTAGTCAACTACCAGGCCAGCAAGCCGTTTGACCTTGTCATCTGCCAGGGCGTGCTGCCCTACCTCAGCCCGCCCGACCTGAAGCAGGCCTTGCACAACCTGGGCCGTCTGAGCCACGGCGCCCTGTATGTCGAGGCCGTGGCGCGCGAAGACTACGAGTGCGACATCATCGACGACGAACTGACCGACCCGCGCATGTTCCGCCACCGCGCCGCCCTGTACCGCCGGGGCCTGGCGGAAGGCTTCACCGAGCTGGGCGGCGGCGTCTGGCTGAGCCGGCAGGCCGACCTGCCGCTGTTCGCGCTCGAATGCGTGGGCGGGCCGTGACGCCTGCCCCCCCGTCGCACGCCGTCGCCCGGCTTCGCGCCGAGCGCCTGGCGCGCAGCGCCAAGCCCTTCCTGGCCCGGGGCGGCCCCAGCGGCGAGCGCTGCGCAGGTTGCCGCCTGCGGCCCAGCCACTGCCTGTGCGCCTTGCGCCCGCAAGTCCCCACACGTGCGGGCTTCTGCCTGCTGATGGCCGACACCGAGCCGCTCAAACCCAGCAACACCGGCTGGTTGGTGGCCGATGGGGTGGCCGACACCTTTGCCTTTGGCTGGGCGCGTACCGAGGTGCACCCTGGGTTGCTGGCCCTGCTGGCCGATCTGCAGTGGCAGCCGTATCTGGTGTTTCCGGGCGATTTCGTCGAACCCCAACGGGTGGTGACGCAGCTGCCGCCCGCCCAGGAGGGCTTGCCCGCACGGCGCCCGCTGTTCGTGCTGCTCGACGCCACCTGGCCCGAGGCGCGCCGCATGTTCCGCAAAAGCCCGTACCTCGACCACCTGCCGGTGCTCAGCCTGCAGCCCGAACAACTGTCGCGCTACCGGCTGCGCCAGTCGGCCAACCTGGCGCATCTGTGCACCCTGGAGGTGGCGGCGCTGTGCCTGGCGCTGGCCGGCGAGCCGCAAGCCGCACGGGTGATGGCGGCCTACCTCGACGTCTTCACCCATCACTACCTGCAGGCCAAGCACCAGCTGCCGCCAGACCGCGATGGGGATGCCCACCTGCGGCTACGGGAGCTGCACGCGACAGGAGCCGAGAGAGGGCGCTGACCACCGATGAGGGGGCTTGCAGCGACAATAAGGCTGTTCCCTCCCTGAAGGCCCGATGAAAGCACACCCCAGACTCCAGTCCCTCATCGACGAAGGCCTGATCGACACCGTGGTTCGGCAACTCATGAGCGGCAAGGAAGCCATGGTCTTTGTGGTGCGCCTCGGCGACGAAACCCGCTGCGCCAAGATCTACAAAGAGGCCCACCAACGCAGCTTTCGCCAGGCGGTGGACTACACCGAAAACCGCAAGGTGAAGAACTCGCGTTCGGCCCGTGCCATGGCCAAGGGCAGCAGGTTTGGTCGCCAAGAGCAAGAGGCCGCCTGGCAAAACGCCGAGGTCGATGCGCTCTACCGCCTGGCTGCGGCGGGCGTGCGCGTACCCCAGCCGTTCAACTTTCACGACGGCGTGCTACTGATGGAGCTGGTGACCGATGCCCACGGCGATGCCGCCCCGCGCCTCAACGACGTGGCCTTTACCCCCGAAGACGCCCGCACCCACCACGCCACGCTGGTGGCCGAGGTGGTACGCATGTTGTGTGCGGGCGTGGTGCACGGTGACTTGTCCGAGTTCAACATCCTGCTGGCCCACTTGCCCGGCACAGACGGTGCGCCCGCCGCAGCGGGACCGGTCATCATCGACCTGCCGCAGGCGGTGGACGCCGCTGGCAACAACCACGCCCAGCGCATGCTGCTGCGCGACGTGGCGAATCTGCGCAACTTCTTTGGCCAGTTCGCCCCCGAACTGCGCACCACGCAATACGGCCCGGAGATCTGGAGCCTGTACCAGAGCGGCCTGCTGAGCAACGAAACCCCTTTGACCGGCCGCTACGCCCCGGACCACGTGGATGTGGATATGCAGGCGGTGCTGCGCGAAATCGACGACGCACGCGATGAAGAGGCCGCGCGCAGGCTGCGCATGGCCAACGCCGGTGCCTTACAGTAGCGCCCCCGCCCTGAGCAAACCCACCCCACCGCAACCCTCAAAGGCATCCACCCCATGACCAAAGAACTGGCCCGACAGCGCGAACTGAACCCGATGGAACTGTGCGAGCCCTGCAAGGGCATCCAGCGCAACTGGCGCAAGGCACCCGGCCATGCCGAACTGGTGCAACGCGGCAACCGCAAGGAAGAGCGCGAAACCGGCACCGTCACCATCACCCGCTACCAGTGCGACCGCTGCGGCACCTCCTGGGAGTATGAGAACGACAAGAACAACCAGCAGGCGGGCTGGTCGGTGGTGGGGCGTTGATTTTTTTGCTATTGATGTAATAGCTGCTTGCGCTGGACGGACGGGCGCTGAAAGCCTTTTTTGCTTGTTCACTAGAATGCTCCGCAGGGGGGATCTATGACGCCAGAGCAAAAAGCCAGAGTCGGCATCGACGCACTGCTTGCCGCAGCCGGTTGGCACGTCTGCAACGTCACCGATGCCAACATCCACGCCGCCACCGGCGTGGCCATCCGTGAATTCCCCCTCAACCCCGGCTTTGGCTTTGCCGACTACCTGCTCTACGTCAACGGCAAAGCCTGCGGCGTGATCGAGGCCAAGAAGCAAGGCGCCACGCTCACCGGCGTGGAACTGCAAAGCAGCCGCTACGCCCAGGGCCTGCCCACCACTTTGCCCGCCTGGCGCCGCCCGCTGCCCTTCGTGTGGGAAAGCACCGGGGTGGAAACCCACTTCACCAACGGCCTGGATCCCGAGCCACGCGCCAGGGCCGTGTTCGCCTTCTTCCGCCCCGAGCTGCTGGCACAGTGGCTGGCGCTGCTGCCCCCGGCAGTCGGCGGCGAGGGCGTGAGCGAAGCGCCCGGCACCTTTCTGGTCCGCATGCGCAACATGCCCCCGCTCGTCACCGAATGGGGCAGCGGCGGCGCGCACTACCAGCTGTGGCCCGCGCAGATCAGCGCCATCACCAACCTGGAAAAATCCCTCGCCGCCAACAAGCCCAAAGCCCTGATCCAGATGGCCACCGGCAGCGGCAAAACATTCACCAGCATCGGCTTCATCTACCGCCTCATCAAGTTTGGCGGTGCGCGCCGCGTGCTGTTTCTGGTAGACCGGGGCAACCTGGCCCGCCAGACCAAAAAAGAGTTTGACGCTTACGCCAGCCCCTACAACAACTACAAGTTTGGCGAGGAATACATCGTCCAGCACCTGCAAAGCAGCCAGATCGACACCAGCGCCCGCGTGGTCATCTGCACCATCCAGCGCATGTTCAGCCTGCTCAAGGGGCGAGACTTGCCCGAAGAGGTCGACGAAGAAAGCACCGAACGCATCGAGGGCCTGTTCAAAGACCCCGAGCCCATTGGCTACAACCCGGCCATCCCCATCGAGAGCTTTGACATTGTGGTGACGGACGAAGCCCACCGCAGCATCTACAACCTGTGGCGCCAGGTGCTGGAGTACTTTGATGCGTACCTCATTGGCCTCACCGCCACGCCCAACAAACAGCCCTTTGGCTTCTTCAACCAGAACCTGGTCATGGAATACGGCCACGCCCAGGCCGTGGCCGACGGCGTGAACGTGAACTACGACGTGTACCGCATCCAAACCGAGGTGGGCGAGCAGGGCGCCAGGGTGGACCAAGGCTACTGGCTGGAAACGCAAGACAAAGCCACACGCCGCAAAACCGCCTGGCAGCTCGACGACGACTTTGAATACCAGCCCGAAGAGCTGGACCGCGCCGTGCAAACGCCCGACCAGATCCGCACCGTGGTGCGCACCCTGCAGGGCCGCTGGCAGCCCGACATGTTCCCCCAGCGGCAAGAGCTGCCCAAAACCCTCATCTTTGCCAAAGACGACAACCACGCCGAAAAGATTGTGGAAATCCTGCGCGAGGAGTTTGGCCGGGGCAACGAGTTTGCGCAAAAAATCACCTACCGCAGCGCCCAGGGCGGCGGCACCAGCCCAGAGCAGCTCATCAAAGACTTCCGCACCGGCTACTACCCCCGCGTGGCGGTGACGGTGGACATGATCGCCACCGGCACCGACATCAAGCCCGTGGAAATCGTCGTCTTCATGCGCTCGGTGAAAAGCCGCAGCTTCTTCGAGCAGATGAAAGGCCGTGGCGTGCGCGTGTGCAACCCCACGGATCTTGCCGCCGTCAACCCCGGCGAACACATCAAGAAAGACCACTTCGTCATCGTCGATTGCGTGGGTGTGTGCGAGCGCGACAAAACCGACAGCCGCCCCATGGACCAGAAGAAGAGCGTGCCCCTGGACAAGCTGCTGCAAGCCGTGAGCTTAGTCTTACTGTGTCATAAAAGTAACTTTTCACTCGTGCCGATGCGGCCGCAGCAAGGGCACAGTCCCAGACGGGCTATGAGTGCGTAACTCAGCAGATGACGCAAGCTTGTGATCGAGTTGTCCACGTGC
>DMZZ01000081.1:0-3289 GCA_003484805.1 Comamonadaceae bacterium
CGAATGGCCGCCGCCAGCTTGCGCGGCACCGGTGCGTTGAAGGAGAGCTGCATCGGCCGGATGGGCAGGCATGCGGCCTGGGCGTTCTCGCGCTCGCAACTGAATTCGGCGGCAAACGGTGCACGCACCTGGTAGCTGTAGCGCCGCTCGACCGTGCCCACCACCCCGCTGGGCGTTGCCACGCCCTTGCCCCAGACCAGTTGCACCCTGGCCGAGGGCGTGAGGCGCCGGTTGCACGCCAATGTGACGACGGACAGCGGCTCCCGTTCGGCGCGCTTCTGCAGCCCCTGGGCCTTGAGCAGCTCGGCGCGCTCCTTGCCGTCGATCAGGCGCACCGGAATGCGCTCGCCCACCCCTTCGGCCACGCACCAGGCGTGCTGCTGCACGCTGGCCACAGTGGCCGGGCCATTGAGCTGGAGCACGAAGAACTGCTCCTCGTCAATAGGCTCATACTGGCCGGGCCGCAGGCTCTGGATGAACGGCCCACCGCTATTGAATTGATAGCTTCTGGCGCCCGTCAAAAGGGCGCCAGAGGCCGATTTGAATTCAGGTTGGATGACCACCGTGCAACGCACGCCGGGCGGCAGGTCGTTTTCGAAATCAAACACCCACTCGCGCTCGCTGGTCCAGCGGCCCGCACCTTTGCTGGCCTGCGCATCACTGCAGCTCAGGCTGAGAGGGGCCGGTGCCTTGGGGTCGCCGAACCGGACGGCTGCGCTGTCGAACTTCGCCACCACCTGGCGCACGCGAGCCACCTCGCCCTGGGGCGAAAGACTGGTGATCTGAAAGGCCTGCGCGCCCCATGCCACCAGCGACAGGCTGGCGGCCAACAACCATTTCTGTGCGTTCACGCTTTCCCCTCCGAAGGAACCAGCAAGCGTAACAAAACCGCATCGCCCCAGGCAGCACGTTGCAAGCACTTACGAGTCAACCCACATCACCGCCTGCCGACGACGCCCCCTGAAGGCGGTGTCCTACCCCGGCCGGGGCGCGGAAAGCCAAAGATGAGAGCCTTCCTCTCCAACGAACAACCCCAGGAACCTCCATGGCACGACCCCCCACTTCGCGCGGCACGGCGACCCCATCGCCGTCTGCCGCACCTTCTTCCACCCAGGCGGAAACCTACCGCGGCAACGCAGGCGAACTGCAGCAGCAAGCCGGGGGCAAGCACCCGGTGCCGCCCCAGTGCCCGTTCCACAACCTGCAGCGCGACGGCCCCATGCAGATGCAGGTGCCCAAGGGCCGCGTGAACTACGAGCCCAGCAGCCTGCAAAGCGACTCGCCACGCGCATCGCAGGCGCAGGGCTTTCGGCATTTTGCGCAGGCCGACGATGGCGTGAAGGGCCGCGTGCGCCCCGAGAGCTTTGCCGACCACTACAGCCAGGCGCGCATGTTCTTTCGCAGCCAGAGCCCGCTGGAGCAGGCGCACATGGCATCCGCACTGGTGTTCGAGCTGTCCAAGGTGGGCACGCCGCATGTACGCGAGGCGGTGGTGGGACACCTGCAGCACGTAGACCCCGAACTGGCCCAGCGTGTGGCCGACGGCCTGGGCCTGCAGGCCCTGCCGCCCGCACCGCAAACCGCAGAGCCCGTGCAGGATCTGGCGCTCTCTCCGGCACTGCGCATCATCGACCGCATGAAGCCCACGCTGCAGGGGCGCTGCGTGGGCATTCTGGTAGCCGATGGCTCCAACGGCACCTCGGTGGCCGCCCTGCGCAAGGCACTGGAGAAGGTGGGTGCCTCGGTCAAGATCGTGTCACCCAAAGTGGGGGGAGCCGTGCTCAAGGACGGCACGCTGTTGCCTGCCGACGGCCAGCTGGCGGGCACTCCGTCGGTGGTGTTTGACGCCGTGGCCTCGGTGCTGTCGCCCGAGATGGGCGCCCGGCTGGCCAAGGAAGCCGCCGCCGTGGACTGGTTCCGCGATGCATTTGGCCACCTCAAGGCCATTGCCGCCTGCAAGGGCACCCAGGCCATCCTGCAGGCTGGCGGCATTGCGCCCGACGCCGGCGTGGTGGACCCGGCCGATGTGCAAGGCTTCCTTGCCGCCGCCCAGACCCGTCAGTGGGAGCGCGAACCCCAGGTGCGCACGCTGGCCTGAGCACCACGCTTGACGCTACTGATTCAATAGCTTGTACCGCTTACAGATCAAGCGTTTTGGTCTGTTTGGCTCAAAAAAATGAATCAACCCAGGCGCGCCTGATGGCGTGCGATCTGCGCGCGCACCTGCGCCGGTGCGGTGCCGCCCAGGGTGTTGCGCGCGCCCAGCGAGCCGCGCAGGCTCAAACATTCGTACACGTCCTTCTCGATGCTCGCGTGGAAGCCCTGCAGCACGGCCAGCGGCAGTTCCGACAGGTCGCAGGCATGGGACTGGGCCGCCTTCACGGCATGGGCCACGGTTTCGTGCGCGTCACGGAAGGGCAGACCCTTCTTCACCAAGTAATCGGCCAGGTCGGTGGCGGTGGCGTAGCCCTTCTTGGCTGCGTCTTCCATGGTCTGGGGGTTGACGGTGATGCCGCCTTCCTTGGCGCCGCTGGCCGGGTTCATCTGACCGCCCACCATCTCGGCAAAGATGCGCAGCGTGTCCTTGAGCGTGTCCACGGTGTCGAACAGCGGCTCCTTGTCTTCCTGGTTGTCCTTGTTGTAGGCCAGGGGCTGGCCCTTCATCAGCGTGATCAGGCCCATCAGGTGGCCCACCACGCGGCCTGTCTTGCCGCGCGCGAGTTCGGGCACGTCGGGGTTCTTCTTCTGCGGCATGATCGAGCTGCCGGTGGTGAAGCGGTCGGCGATCTTGATGAAGCCGAAGTTCTGGCTCATCCAGATGATGAGTTCTTCGCTCAGGCGGCTCACATGCACCATGCACAGGCTGGCGGCGGCCGTGAACTCGATGGCGAAGTCGCGGTCACTCACGGCGTCCAGGCTGTTCTGGCACACGCCGTCCATGCCCAGGGTTTTCGCCACGCGCTCGCGGTCCAGCGGGTAGGTGGTGCCGGCGAGAGCCGCTGACCCCAGCGGCAGCACGTTGGTGCGGCGGCGCACGTCCGCCATGCGNNTCGCGCGCGAACATCTCCACATAGGCCAGCAGGTGGTGGGCAAAGCTCACGGGCTGCGCCACCTGCAGGTGGGTGAAGCCGGGCAGGATGACGTCCACGTTCTTTTCCGCCACTTCCACCAGCGCCTTCTGCAGGTCGGTCAGCAGGCCGCCAATCAGGTCGATCTCGCCGCGCAGCCACAGGCGCACATCGGTGGCCACCTGGTCATTGCGGCTGCGGCCGGTGTGCAGGCGCTTGCC
>DMZZ01000399.1:0-5868 GCA_003484805.1 Comamonadaceae bacterium
CAACGGCGGGGATGGAGGGCGGGGCGGGCATGTGTTCGCGGTGGCTGATCCCAACCTGAATACGCTGGTGGACTTCCGGTATTCTCGCCGCCACGAAGCCAAGCGGGGCGAGCACGGCATGGGATCGGACATGTTTGGCGCGGCGGGCAGCGACATCACGCTGAAGATGCCCGTGGGGACGATCATCAGCGATGCCGAGACTGGCGAAGTGCTCTACGAGCTGCTCCATCCGGGCGAGGTCATCACCATTGCGAAGGGCGGCGATGGCGGTTTTGGCAACATGCGGTTCAAAAGTGCCATCAACCGTGCACCCCGGCAAAAAACCCCCGGCTGGCCCGGCGAGCGCAAGAACCTCAAACTGGAACTCAAGGTGCTGGCCGATGTGGGCCTTCTGGGCATGCCCAATGCGGGCAAGTCCACCTTCATTGCCGCGGTGTCGAACGCCCGGCCGAAAATTGCCGACTATCCGTTCACCACGCTGCACCCGAATCTGGGGGTGGTGCGCGTCGGGCCGGAGCAAAGTTTCGTCATTGCAGACATCCCTGGCTTGATCGAAGGCGCCTCCGAAGGCGCGGGCCTGGGTCACCAGTTTTTGCGCCATTTGCAGCGCACACGCTTGCTGCTGCACATTGTGGACATGGCACCGTTCGATGACAGTGTGGACCCTGTGGCCCAGGCCAAGGCCATCGTGGGCGAGCTCAAGAAGTACGATGCCGGGCTCTATCACAAGCCGCGTTGGCTGGTCTTGAACAAGCTCGACATGGTGCCTGTGGACGAACGTCCGGCGCGCGTGGCGGATTTCGTGAAGCGGTTCAAGTGGAAGGGGCCGGTTTTCGAGATTTCCGCGCTGACCCGTGAGGGCTGCGAGTCCCTGATCCACGCGATCTTCCGGCATGTGCAAGCCCAGCAGGTGGCCGAGCAGACGCCCGTGGCCGAAGTCGATCCCCGATTTATCGGCGATGCAGCAGGTTGAGGCGTTTTTGCTATAAAAAGTAGAGCTGGTAGCGCTTGATAGATAAGCGTCAGATGCAAAAATGAACGAAAAATTCAATTCAGGCGTGCTGCGTGATGCCCGCCGGATCGTCGTCAAGGTGGGTTCCAGCCTGGTGACGAATGAAGGCCGTGGTCTGGACGAGGGTGCCATCGGAGAGTGGAGCCGGCAATTGGCAGCGCTGGTGCGTGGCGACGGTGGAATCCGTCGGGAGGTCATCATGGTCTCCAGCGGTGCGGTGGCCGAAGGCATGAAGCGTCTGGGGTGGACAGTGCGCCCTCGTGAAATCCACGAACTCCAGGCGGCCGCTGCCGTGGGGCAGATGGGCCTGGCCCAGATGTACGAGACCAAGCTGCGGGAGAACGGTGTGGGCAGTGCGCAGGTGCTGCTCACCCACGCCGATCTGGCCGATCGAGAACGCTACCTGAATGCACGCTCCACGCTATTGACCCTGCTGACGCTCGGCGTTGTGCCGGTGATCAACGAGAACGATACGGTCGTCAACGACGAAATCAAGTTTGGTGACAACGATACCCTTGGAGCCCTGGTGGCCAATCTGGTGGATGCCGATGCGCTCATCATCCTGACAGACCAGAAGGGCTTGTACACCGCCGATCCCCGCCGCGACCCTGTCGCCCAGTTCGTGCATGAAGCGAGGGCTGGAGATCTGGCCCTGGAAGCCATGGCGGGCGGTGCGGGCTCCAGCATTGGACGGGGCGGCATGCTGACCAAGATCCTGGCGGCCAAACGTGCTGCCGGCTCAGGGGCCTCCACCGCCATTGCCTGGGGGCGCGAGCCTGATGTGCTGCTGCGCCTTTCACAGGGCGAGGCCATTGGAACCTTGCTGGTTGCCCAGACGGGCAAAACCCAGGCTCGCAAACAGTGGATGGCCGATCATCTGCAACTGCGTGGCGCCGTCACCGTGGATGCCGGGGCGGCCCAAAAATTGCGAACAGAGGGCAAGAGCCTGTTGCCCATCGGCATGACTGCCGTGGAAGGTGATTTTTCGCGGGGCGACGTGATCGCTGTGCGCGATCCTTCCGGAGCAGAAATCGCCCGTGGGCTGGCCAACTACGCCAGTGCAGAAGCCAGGTTGCTGTGCCGCAAACCATCTTCGAAGTTTGAACGTTTGCTCGGCTATACCGCCGAGGCGGAAATGGTGCACCGCGACAATCTGGTGTTGACGAGCCACTGATCAGCGAACCACCCTGAGGCACGCAACCCTTTGGGGGGCGTGCAGCGCAGAAGAATGGCCGCAGCGTTGCGCGACAAGGGCTTTGCCCGCCTATGCCGGATGGGTCGGATGGGGGCTTGATGGCACTTCGCCCGGCTCGGGAGCGGTCGCCAAGCTCGATTGGGGATCGGGATCAAAGCTGGCGCCTGGGGGCAATTCGACACCGGGATGCAGCAGCAACTGGCCGACCCGGTGGTGCATTCCACTACCTCCCGAGTTTGGCTGATCATGATCGCGCGCACGCATTCCGCTGCGCAGATAGCGGTTGCGTTGTTCATGGCGCGGCAGAAAACGGGCAAGCTCGGTCAGCGCCATTTCATAAACGCCGCGTTTGAACTCCACCACGACATCCAGTGGCACCCAGTAATCATTCCAGCGCCAGGCGTCGAACTCGGGGTGGTTGGTGGCACGCAGGTTCAAGTCCCAGTCGTGCCCGAGCAATTGCAGCAGATACCAGATTTGTTTCTGGCCCTTGTAGTGTCCGCGCGCATCGCGGCGGATGTACCGGTCAGGCACCTCATAGCGCAACCAGTCCCGGGTGCGGGCAACGACGCGCACATGGTCCGGGAGCAACCCCACCTCTTCGTGCAGTTCCCGGAACATGGCTTGCTCGGGGGATTCGCCCCGGTCAATGCCACCCTGCGGAAACTGCCAGCTGTGGGTGCGTATGCGTTTGCCCCAGAACACCTGGTTCTTCTGGTTGAGCAGGATGATGCCGACGTTCGGCCGAAAGCCGTCCCGGTCAAGCATAATCGAACCCCAAATTTTTAAACTGTGTCCATTATGCACCGCACCTCGCGTGCGGCAAGGGGACCAGCACCAACACCCCGAAATCGCCCGATGAAAGCCACTCAGTTCTTTATCTCGACCCTCAAGGAAGCACCGGCCGATGCGGAGGTGGTGAGCCACCAGCTCATGATGCGCGCGGGGCTCATCAAGAAGCTCGGCGCCGGGATCTACAGCTACATGCCCATGGGCCTGCGCGTGATCCAGAAGGTGGAGGCCATCGTCCGCGAGGAGATGAACCGCGCCGGGGCCGTGGAGCTGACCATGCCCGTGGTGCAGCCGGCCGAGCTGTGGCAAGAGACGGGGCGTTTTGGCAGCATGGGCCCCGAACTGCTGCGCATCCAGGACCGCCATGGGCGCGACTATGTCGTGCAGCCCACCAGCGAGGAAGTGGTCACTGACATCGCTCGCCAGGAACTGCGCAGCTACAAGCAGTTGCCGCGCAATTTTTACCAGATCCAGACCAAGTTCCGCGACGAGCGCCGTCCGCGCTTCGGCTTGATGCGCGGGCGCGAGTTCACCATGAAGGACGCCTACAGCTTTGACCGCGACCAAGCTGCGGCCAAGGCCAGCTACCAGGTCATGGCGCAAGCCTACCGGCGCATTTTTGACCGCTTCGGCCTCACCTACCGTGCTGTGGCCGCCGACAGCGGCGCCATTGGCGGCGACCTGAGCGAGGAATTCCAGGTGATCGCCGCCACCGGCGAGGACGCCATCGTCTATTGCCCGAACAGCGACTACGCCGCCAACATGGAAAAAGCCGAGGCCCTGGCGCCCGCCGGCCCGCGCCCCGCACCGGCCAAGGCGATGGAAAAGACGCCCACGCCAGGCAAGGCCACCTGTGCCGATGTCGCCGCGCTGCTGGGCGTACCGCTGCAGACCACGGTGAAGTCGCTGGTGCTGGCCACCGACGAGACCAACGAGGCGGGCGAGATCGTCAAGAGTACGGTCTGGCTGCTGCTGCTGCGCGGCGACCATGACATGAACGAGATCAAGGTGGCCAAGGTGCCGGGGCTGGATGCGGGCTTCCGTTTTGCCACCGTGGCCGAGATCGAAGCGCACTTTGGCTGCACGCCGGGCTACCTGGGCCCGATCGGGCTGCGCCAGCCGGTACGCATCGTCGCCGACCGCGAAGTGGCGGTGATGGCCGACTGGATCTGCGGCGCCAACGCGGTCGATTTCCACATGACCGGCGTGAACTGGGGCCGCGACCTGCCCGAGCCCGCCCTGGTGGCCGACCTGCGCAATGTGGTCGCCGGCGACCGCTCGCCCGACGGCCAGGGGGAACTTGCCATCGAGCGCGGCATCGAAGTGGGACATGTGTTCTACCTCGGCACCAAATACAGCAAGGCCATGAACGCCACCTTCCTGGGCGAAGACGGCAAGCCCGCCCANNTCACCCGCCTGCCGGCAGCGGCCATTGAGCAGAACCACGACGAGCGCGGCATCATCTGGCCCGACGCCATCGCGCCCTTCACGGTGGTGCTGTGCCCCATCACCCCCGAGCGCTTCCCCGAGGTCAAGGCCCAGGCCGAGCAGCTGTATGCGCAGCTGCAGGCCGCTGGCGTGGACGTGATCCTGGACGACCGGGGCGAGCGCCCCGGCGCCATGTTCGCCGACTGGGAACTGATCGGCGTGCCGCACCGCGTCACCATTGGCGACCGTGCCCTCAAGGAAGGCCAGGTCGAATACCAGCACCGCCGTGACAGCGCAGCCACCAAGGTGGCCACTGCCGATATCCTGGCCCATGTCCTGGGCCGTCTGGCCCGATGATCCCAGGCATCTCGCGGCGCCACTGCCTTGTCTCGCTGGCCGCCGGGCCCGCCGCCTGGCTGGCTGTGCCCGGGGCAGCCCATGCGGGTGGGCAGCTCGAAGAGCCGCTGATGGATTCGGTGCGTACGGCCCTGAGTTCCGCCATCGCCAACCAGGCACCACCCGAGCCGGAATTTGCCACTACCGAGGCACGGCTGCATTACCTGCGCTGGCTGGGCACCATGAGCGACCGCCTGCGCCGCCGCAAGCCCGACTGGGAGGTGCGGCGCGACTTTCTCCAAACCGTCTGGTATGAAAGCAAGCGTGCCGGGCTCGATGTGTCGCTGGTGCTCGGCCTGATCCAGGTCGAGAGCGCCTTCCGCAAGTTCGCCGTATCCAGCGTGGGCGCGCGCGGCTACATGCAGGTCATGCCGTTCTGGACGCGGGTGATCGGCGATGGCGACCCGGGCAAGCTGTTTCAAATGCAGACCAATCTGCGCTTTGGCTGCGTGATCCTGCGCCACTACATGGACCGCGAGCGTGGCGACCTCTACATGACCCTGGGCCGCTACAACGGAAGCCGGGGCCGGGCACCCTACCCGAACGCCGTGTTTGCAGCGCAGCGCAACTGGGTGTTTGCCGCCGCCTGAAGGTACTCTTTTTTGATAGCTGCTAGCGCTCATCCAGTAAGCGCTGCAGGCCAAAAACACTCTAAGTCAGGTGCTGCCGGTGTCAGGGGCAATCCGGGGCAGGCGCGTCACCATGACCTGGTCGATCCGGTAGCTGTCCACGTCCAGCACCTCGAAGGTGTAGCCGCCCCAGGCCACGCTGTCGGTGCGCCGGGGCACGCGGCGCAGCATTACCATCAGGAAGCCGGCCAGGGTTTCATAGTCCCCGGCATGGGGCAGGTCGTCGAGCGAGAGCACGCGCAGCACGTCTTCGATCGGTGTCACGCCGTCGATCAGCCAGGAGTTCTCGTCGCGCCGCACGATCAGCTCTTCGTCCGCCGGGCCCACCAGGTCGCCCATCACGGTGCTCATCACGTCGTTGAGGGTGACAACGCCCACCACCAGGCTGTATTCGTTCACGATCACGGCAAAGTCTT
>DMZZ01000193.1:0-8014 GCA_003484805.1 Comamonadaceae bacterium
AAGCTGCTGGGCGCTGTGGGCGGCGTGATGCTGATGCTGGGAACGGGCGGCCTGTGGCACCTGAACCGCACGCGCCACGCGCTGCATGGCGATGCGCAGCAAAAGCCCATGGACCTCGGCTTCATCGCCTTGCTGTTCCTGGTGTCGTCCAGCGGCCTGGCGCTGTGGCTGGCGCGCGGCACGCCCGCGCTGGCGCTGCTGCTGTGCCTGCACCTGGGCGCGGTGATGGCGCTGTTTGCCACGCTGCCCTACGGCAAGTTTGCCCACGGCATTTTCCGCACCGCTGCGCTCTTGCGCCATGCCGTGGAAAAGCGCCAGCCCAACCCCATCGGCCTGGGCGCCGACTGATTCCATTTCTAAATCACCCGTGTCGTTGTTGCTTCGCCTTGTCGTGCTACAGCACTGCCTGCGGCTTCGCGCCTAGACACGAATGATTTGAAAAGGAATGACAACCACCCCATCCCACCCAAGACAACCCACAACCCGAGGAGACCTCCATGAACAAACGCCAACTGCTGCGCGCCACTGCGCTCGTCGCTTCATCCCTGTGGCTGGCCGGCACGGCCAGCGCGCAGGACTTTCCGCCCAAGAAGCCGGTCACGCTGGTGGTGGGCTTTGCGGCGGGCGGTGCGGCCGACGCGGCAGCGCGCCTGATCGCCAAGAAGCTGGGCGAGAACATCGGCCAGTCGGTGGTGGTGGACAACAAGGGCGGCGCGGGCGGCAACATCGCCCACCAGTTCGTCGCCAACGCAGCGGCCGACGGCTCGGTGCTGCTGTTCGGCTCGGTCGGCCCGCTGACCATCGCCCCCCACCTCATGAAGCTGACCTACGACCCGTTCAAGGACCTGGCGGCCATCTCGGGCGGCGTCAACTTCCCCAACGTGCTGGTGGTGCACAAGGCCGCGGGCGCCAAGACGCTGGCCGAATTCATCCAGCTGTCGAAAAAGAAGCCCGGCAGCGTGGACTTTGCCTCCACTGGCGCAGGCTCGGCCTCGCACCTGGCGGGCGAGCTGTTCAACCAGCGCGCGGGCGTGGACATGACCCATGTGCCCTACAAGGGCGGCGCACCGGCGCTGCAAGACCTGCTGGGTGAGCGCATCACCTCGTACTTTGCCGCGCCGCCCACGGCCATGCCGCATGTGGAAACCGGCAAGCTGATTCCGCTGGCCACCACAGGCCTGACGCGCCCGGCCTACCTGCCCAACATTCCTACCGTGGCCGAATCGGGCTTTCCGGGCTTCGAGGCGCTGAACTGGTACGCCTTCGTGGCGCCCGGCAAGACCCCCGCGCCGCTGCTGGACCGCTGGAACACCGAGATCGTGAAGGTGCTGAACGACCCGGGCGTGAAGGAGGCGCTGAACAAACACGGCCTCACCCCCCAGCCCACCACGCGCGCCGAATTCACGGCCTTCATGAAGAAGGAATCGACCCAGTGGGCCGCCATCATCAAGGAGCGCAAGCTCACGGCGGATTGATGCGGCATACGGCCGGGCTGCCGACCGGCCGGGAATGGCGGCACGCCGGATGCCGCCCATGCGCCTGCGCCGCGGCAACGTGGCGCCGGTCTGATCTGAAAAACGGACGGGGTTGCCGAGGGGGCTCCCTGTCCAACCACGAGAAAAAACACCATGTTCAAGAACATCACACTGGCCGCCGTGGCAACGGCGGCCTGCGGAATCAGTGCGGCCCAGTCCAGCGTGACGCTGTATGGCGTGGCCGACGCCTCCCTGGCCAAAACCACCGGTCAGTCCACCCGGATGTCCAGCAGCAGCACCCTCAACAACGGCACCAGCCGGTGGGGCGTGCGCGGCGTGGAAGACCTGGGCGGCGGCTTGAAGGCGGGCTTCAATTTCGAAGCCCAGGTGGGCCTGACCAATGGTGCGGCTGCCAGCAACATGTTCTCGCGCGCGGCCCACATGAGCCTTGCGGGAGCATGGGGCAGCGTCAAGGCGGGGCGTTCTCTCACGCCGAGCTGGTACGGCACGAGCGCGTGGGAACTCACCGGCTCCGCCAACTACGCCGTGGTGAGCAGCCAGTTCGGCTACGGCGGATTGAACTCCCGGCAGAACGCCGAAGTGAGCTACACCACACCCCCATGGGGCGGGTTGAGCGTGACCGGCGGCCATGTGTTCGCGGCAGACAACGGCAGTGTGGGCAAAAAAGACCTGAACGTGATCTACCGTTCGGGGCCGCTGTCGGCGGCGCTCGTCTACAACAAGCTGGAGAACAAGGGCAAGAACCTGTCTCTGGGCGCGGCCTACCATTTCGGCGCATTCAAGCTGGCGGGCAGCCTGCAGGACGCGACGGGGGCCCATCTGGGCAAGGGCTTCACGGTGGGCGCCAGTGCGCCGCTGGGCAAGCTGACCCTGACGCTCGATGCTGCACGCGACACCCAGAAGAAAGACACCGATGTCTTGCTGGAGGCGAAATATGCGCTGTCCAAGCGCACCTTGCTCTACGGCGTGCTGCGGCACAACGGCGCTGGCAAGGCGCCCGAATCGGTCAAGTCGGCGGCGGTGGGGGTCCGCCACAACTTCTGACCTCCAAGCCAGCCGTCCCGCCTGGCCCGCTTCTCAGTCCTGGGACGGCTCCGTCACCGAGATGTCCGTGTGCACCAGGTGCAACGGAAAGCGCTGGCCCGCCAGGTAGTCCTCCAGGCAGTGCAGCAGCAGCGGGCTGCGGTGGCGCTCGGGGCAGGCGCGGATTTCTTCGGCCGTCATCCACAGCGTGCGCACGATGCCCTCGTCCAGCGTGCGCCAGCTGTGGTGCGTGCCCAGCTGGCCGGCGAAGGCAAAGCGCATGTAGGTCAGGTCGTCGCCCGTGCGTGTCTTGGTGAAGCGGTTGAGGTACACGCCCAGCAGGGCCGTGGGCTCGAAGTCGTGCGCGGTTTCCTCCAGCACCTCGCGGGCGCAGGCCTGCATGGGCGACTCGCCCGGGTCCAGGTGGCCGGCCGGGTTGTTGAGCTTGAGGCCGTCGGTGGTTTCTTCTTCGACCAGCAGAAAGCGGCCATCGCGCTCGATGACGGCGGCCACGGTGACGTTGGGTTTCCAGCGGTTTGGCATGGCGCGCATTATCGCCATGGTCGGTGACGCTGGTGGAACCGGGGAACCGGGGAACCTGGCGCGCTGGCGCGGGTCAGTGAGGGTCTGGTCAACAATGTGCCTATCCCTCTCTGCCCAAGGAAGTCCTTTCATGAACCCCGAATCCCAGCGCGCCCTGCTCACCCTGGCCCTGTTTGCGGCCTTTGCCGACGGCCACAAGGCCGACAGCGAGCGCGAGGCCATCCGCAACCTGGCCGATTCGCTCGCCGACGACCAGGGCGGGCACCCGCTGGCCAGCCTGTACCAGGATGTGCTGCTCAAGCGCGTAACCGTGCAGGGCGCCGTGGCGGCGCTGCGCGAGCCCGAACACCGCCAACTGGCCTATGAAATGGCCGTGTGCGTGTGCGATGCCGACGGCAGCCAGAGCGCAGCGGAGCAGCAGTTTCTGGCCGACCTGCGCCGCCAGCTCGGCCTGGAGCAGAACGCCGGCCTGCGCGACTTCGAGGCCCAGGCCGATGCCGTGGCCGCGCAGACGGAAAGCGCGCCCCCGTCCTGGCGCACCGGTGCGGCAACAGCCGCTGCTGCTGCTGCCACCACGGCCCCGGCGCCCGCGCAGGACGTTGAACGGGACAAGACCATCCTGAACGCCGCCATCCTGAACGGTGCGCTGGAGCTGCTGCCGCAGTCCTGGGCGTCCATGGCCATCATTCCGCTGCAGATCCGGCTGGTCTACCGCATCGGCCAGGCCCACGGCGTGGAGCTGGACCAGGGCCACATCAAGGAATTCATCGCCGCTGCCGGCATCGGCATGACCTCGCAGTACATCGAGCAGTTCGGCCGCAAGCTCCTGGGCGGCCTGATCGGCAAGGCGCTGGGCAGAACCATGGGCAAGGTGGGCGGCGCGGCCACGGGCATGGCCTTCTCGTTTGCCACCACGTACGCGCTGGGGCAACTGGCCAAGCGCTACTACGCCGGCGGCCGCGTGATGGACGCCGCCCTGCTGCGCTCGACCTACCAGAGCCTGCTGGGCCCGGTGCAAAACCTGCAGACGCAGTACCTGCCGCAAATCCAGCAGCGCGCCAGCACGCTGGATGCCGGGCAGATCATGGCGCTGGTCAAGGGAAGTTGAGCCCCCGCACCATGTACACAGTCCCCGCGCCATAGGCCGCCAGCCGCTGGCGCTGCATGGCGTCGTGCAGCGGCTGCGCCGCATACCCATGGCGCTCCCAGAAGCCCCGCGAGCACTGCACCGACAGCAGCGCCGACTGGCGCAGGCTGCGCGCCTGTGCCTGGCGCCAGAGCGGCTCGAGCAGTGCGCGCGCCAGGCCCCGGCCGGCAAGTTGGGGCAGCACGGCCATGTCGTGCAGGTACAGCGTGTCGGCCTGCGGTACGACCTCGAAGTCGCCGTGCAGCGGTGTGACCTTGCCAAGCACCGAGTCGTAGGCCGCGAGGTAGGCGCAGACCCGCCCGCCTTCTTCGAGCACCAGCGAGCACTGTGCGGGGTTGGCCAGGCGGCGCGCAAACACCTCGGCGCCCTCGATGAAGCCCTCGCCATAGCAGGCGTGCTGCACGGCCAGCAGACCGGGCAGGTCGTCCACCGTAAGGGCGCGGGGCGTCATGTCAAAAACTCTGATTTTGATAGCTGCTTGCGCTTTCTGCATAAGCTCTGGAGCCACATTTCATTAAGAAAAATTGCCCTCATGCTCCGGCGCCTTCCACGCCGTGCCAGGCGGCCTCCTGCAGGTCCAGCGGGATTTCATGCGCCAGCGCGCTGTGTTCGCGTTCGTGGTGGTGCTCCAGCACATGGCGCAGCGCATGGGCGGCGTCGATCAGCACCAGCACCGCGCGGCGCCGGGCGGCTTCGTCCTGCGGCGGGTGGCGCACGACCGCCTGTACGCGCGCGGTGTATTCCTCGGCCAGCAGGGCAATGCGCTCGTGCTCCAGCAGATACACCCGCGCCGCCCAGCGCGCGCCTTCGGGCACATGGGGCAGCAGGCGGGTGTTTTCGATGGCGATGTGTTCGAGCAAGCCCCGGTGCCATTGCTGCAGGTGCTGCAGCGCCGGGGCAAAGTCCGCGCCTGCCACCGCGAGCAGATGGGTGTGCAGCAGGGCGTCCAGCCGTTCATGCTGGCGTTGGAAATGGCGGGGTGTGGATGTGTCGGGCATGGGGCATGGCGTGAGGACAGCAGAGGGGCATTTTCTCAGCCCCGCCCGCGGCTCAGCGGCCCGACAGATCCGCAGCCACCCAGTGCAGCCCCTTGCCGCGGCTGAAGTAATAGTCCCCCTGGGGGCTGATGGCCACGGCGTGGTGCGTGGCCGGGTCGGAGAAAAACTGCCAGCCGTGGCCAGCCTCCTGGGCGCTCACACGGGAGGGCACCGGTTGCATGTCCTGCAGGCTGCGCTTGTCTGCCGATGCACGGCGGTGGGCCGAATCGCGCGGCTGGCCCTCGTCGTGCTGCCCCGCCAGCAGCGGGGCCGAGAAAAACGAGGCCAGCAGGGCGGCGGAAATCAATGCGGTGGTGTTCATGGCACTCTCCTGAGAAAGCCAGCCGGAAGTGACTGTGCCTCTAGTGTGCGCCTGTGGCGATGAACCGGCGCTGAACGGCGTGTTCAACGGCCGTTCATGGGGGTCAAGCTACCCGGCAGCCACGCAGCCCGCCGCATGCCCGCGTGTGAAGGCTTCCTCGAACACCGAGTAGCCCGACCAGTCGCTGTGCGCGAACACCAGCCGCGCCGTGGTGGGCGTGGGCAGCCAGGGTGCGTGCTCTCCATTCAATAGCGGCTTGCGCAAACCAGCCGGGTGCTGCAGGCCGATTTGGCTGAAAAAACCGAGCGAACCCGGCGTGGGGATGGCCATCGCATGGCCGTAGCGCGTGATGTCCACGCGCGTGGCGCGGCGCGCCAGGTCGGGGTGGGGCACGGCCAGCGTGGTCAGTGCGGCATGGGCCCAGTGCGTCCAGGGCAGCGTGGCCAGTTGTTCGCGGCCCTGCGGCAGGTCGCCCAGCGCCTGGTAGTAGCTCAGCACCGTGGGGCCGGTGAGCGTGGAGCGCGGGTCCAGCCGCTGGTGCCCTGCATCCACGTAGCCCAGGCCCCCGGGGTTGGCGTCCTGGTACAGCACGTTGTCCCAGGCGGGCGCGGCGCCGGGGCGGTCCTGCAGCGGCGCGTCGATGTGGATGTTGGCGACCAGCCAGGGCGCCCACTGCAGGCGCTGTGCGGCCTCGCGCAGAAAGGCCGGGGCTGTTGGCAGCACGCGGGCCGCCACCAACACCGGCAGGGCCACCACGCAGCGCTGCGCCTGCCAGCGTTCCACGCTGTCGCTGGCGTGGTTGTAGGCATCCACTTCCACGCCGTGGCGCCCCTCGGTGATGCGCAGCACGCTGCAGCCGGTGCGCAGCTGGCCGCCCGCACGCAGGGGGGCGGTCAGGCGGCGCGTCAGCCAGCCGTTGCCCTCGGGCCAGGTGAGCACGGCCTCGCGCTCTTCGGGCGCAGCCTCGCCGGGCGCGTGGAAGCCGTGGCGGCTCGCAAAGTAGTGAATGCCGACCCAGGCCGACACGCGCGCCGTGCCAGCGCCGTAGTCGTCGCGGCAGCAGTAGTCCAGGTACCAGCGCAGGTGCGCGTCGTCAAAGCCTTCGCGCGCCAGCCATTCGTCAAAAATAATAGCGTCTAGCGCTTGATGGACGGGCGCCAGAGGCCGTTTTGCATCCAAACCCTTGAGCATGGGCAGGCGGAAGCGCCCGGCACGGCCCAGCGCCTGCACCTGCTCGGCAAAGCGCCGGTACTGCGCCAGCGTGGCGTCGCCCACGCCCTGCACGGGCAGCAGGCCCTCGTGCCACTCGCTCTCGAAGTACAGCCGCTCCTGCGGGCTGTGGCACAGGTGGCGTTCGTCGTACTGCCAGCGCCCGGCCACGCGCTGGCGCAGGCCCAGTTCCTCCAGCAGATCCTGCACCTCGCGCGCGTGCTCACCCGGCACGGGCAGGTAGTGCGCGCCCAGCGGGCAGGCGATGCCGTTCACCGTGCCGCCCCGGCTGTTGCCACCGGCCTCGTCTTCCAGCTCCAGCAGGGCAAAGTCATCCACCCCCGCCAGCCTCAGCGCACGCGCCGCCGCCAGCCCGGCCACGCCGCCGCCCGCAATCACCACCTGGGTGCGACGCACCACGGCGGGCGCGGGGAGCGGGCCGGTCTTGAGCAGGTCACGCAACTGGTGGCCCCGCGCCAGGTCGATGCCGGTGAAGCCCCCTTCGAGCGTGCGCGGCGCGTCTTGGCAGCCTGCCAGGGCACTGGCTGCGGTGGCGGCGAGGAATTGGCGGCGTTGCATGGAGTCAGTTTCGCCTGATCAGGCCCATGTCTCAGATGTGCCGCGCTCCCTCTCCCCTTGCGGGAGAGGGGGGAGCAAGCACGGCGCCCTCGGGCACCCCTCTCCCCCGCCCTCTCCCGCAAGGGGAGAGGGAGAAAATCCCTGGAGCCGCTCAGAGGGGTGTTTCAATATTTTCCCCACTCGCGCTCGTAGGTGTAGACGAGGGCCTGGTTCGACAGCCGGTTCACCTCGGCGGGCACGCGTGCCATGTCGAGCGGAAAGTCCAGCAGCAGCGGCAGCGTGGTGGGGCTCAAAAACCGCAGCCCGCCGGGCAGTGCCTCGGGCAGGCGCCAGGGCCTGCGGCTGGCGATGACGAAGCCCCACTCGCCAAAACTCGGCACATGGGCGTGGTAGGGCGTGGTGCGCAGGCCCACCGACTCGATGGTTTGCACCACCGTCCAGTAGCTGTGCCGCGCCACCAGCGGCGAGGTGGTCTGCACCACGGCGTAGCCGCTGGCGGCCAGGCGCTTGTCCAGCAGGGCGTAAAAGCTGTTGGTGTAGAGCTTGCCGATGGAAAAGTTGGTGGGGTCGGGGAAGTCCACCACGATCACATCAAAAAGGTCTGGCGCCCCCACGCTCCCCGCTTCGCGTGGTTCGCTGCCCCCATCTGGGGAAGGGG
>DMZZ01000193.1:8019-8742 GCA_003484805.1 Comamonadaceae bacterium
GTTGACGACCTTCACCCGCGGGTCGCGCAGCGCACCGCCGTTGAGCCGGGCCAGCGTGGGGTTGTCGGTAAAGAGCTGCGTCATGGCCGGGTCCAGCTCGACCAGGGTGACGGATTCGACCGAGGGGTAGCGCAGCACTTCGCGCACCGCCATGCCGTCGCCGCCGCCCAGCACCGCCACCTTGCGCGGCGCGCCGTGCGCGGCCATGGCCGGGTGTACCAGGGCCTCGTGGTAGCGGTACTCATCCTGCTGGGCAAACTGCAGGTTTCCGTTGAGGTACAGCCGGTGCCCGGCCCGCCCCTGCGTGACCACGATGCGCTGGTAAGGCGAGGCCGCGGTGAAGACGATGCGGTCCTGGTAGAACTTGTCCTCGGCAAAACTCGTGATCTGCTCCGCCCCCACCAGCGCCGCCAGCAGGAGACCCAGCACCATCACGCAGGCCGCCACATGCGCGCGCAGGCGCCGCAGCTCCCATCGGAACAGCCACACCGCCCACAGCGCCACGGCCGCGTTCATCAGGCCGAACAGCAGCCCCGTGCGGATCAGCCCGAGCTGTGGCACCAGCAGCAGCGGAAACGCCATCGACACGGCCAGCGCGCCCAGGTAGTCGAAGGTGAGCACCTGCGAGACCAGGTCTTTCAGTGCCACGTTGCGCTTGAGGATGCGCATGACCAGCGGAATCTCCAGGCCCACCAGCGTGCCCACCGCCAGCACCATGCCGTA
>DMZZ01000193.1:8748-8897 GCA_003484805.1 Comamonadaceae bacterium
TGCGCGGGCAACTGCCGCTCGAAATAGCGCGACAGCCACGAGCCCACGCCCATGGCAAACAGGTAGGTGCCGATGATGGTGGAAAACTGCAGTACCGAGTCGCCCAGCACATACGACGCCAGGGCCCCCGCTGCCAGCTCGTACAGCAG
>DMZZ01000232.1:0-5593 GCA_003484805.1 Comamonadaceae bacterium
GCAACTGCGGCAGGCCAGCAGCACCGCCATCCTGAAGGCGGGCCAGCTCGAAGTGATGCGCATCGTGCTGCTCGCGGGCAAGTCCATGCCCGAGCACATGACGCGCGGCGAAGCCACCGTGCAATGCATCGAGGGCGAGGTGGAGTTCCAGGGCAGCAACGGCGCCCAGCGCATGCAACCGGGCGACTTCGTGCACCTGGAGCCGCGCGCGCTGCGCGCCCTCACGGCGGTGCAGGATGCATCGCTGCTGGTGACGCTGTGTTTGCAGGCGGGGTGAGCCCCACGCTGTCATTGATGGTCAAAACCGGCTCCGGCGCTTATCAGTAAAGCGCTGAAAGCTCTGTTTTCAATAGCAATCAGGCCGCCTTGGCCTTGCGCGCCCCGCGCCAGGCGCCAAAAATGGCAATCAGGCCAGGAATGAAAATCATGGCCCAGATGATCTTGTCGAGGTTTTCCTTCACCCAGGCAAAGTTACCGAAGTAATAGCCCGCCGTGCAGATGCCCAGCACCCACAGCAGCGCGCCGCCCACGTTGTAGGCACTGAACTTGCCCCGGTCCATGGCGGCCACGCCCGCCACGAAGGGCGCAAAGGTGCGGATGAAGGGCATGAAACGCGCCAGCACGATGGTGATGCCGCCGTAGCGCTCGTAAAAATCATGCGCCTGGTCGAACGCGCGGCGGTTGAACCAGCGCGAGTCTTCCCACTGGAAGACCTTGGGGCCGAAATAACGGCCGATCGAGTAGTTGCACTGGTCGCCCAGAATCGCTGCCACCAGCAGCACCGTGACGGCGGGCGCGAACTCCATCATCCCGGCGCCGCACAGCGCGCCCACGATGAACAACAGCGAGTCGCCCGGCAGGAAGGGCATGACGACCACGCCCGTCTCGACAAAAACGATGATGAACAGCAGCGCATACACCCAAACGCCATAGGCGGCCACGAAGGCTTCCAGGTGCTTGTCCACGTGCAGGATGAAGTCGATCAAAAAGGCGATGATTTCCATGGGGCTTTCGGAGGATTGGGGCGCATTATCCTTACCTGTCCATCGCGCCATGGNNGGCCCCTAGAATCCTGCGGGTGAACGAAGCCCATTCCACCCCGCCCGCCCGCCGCCCCATCCGCGACCTGCCCGACGAACTCATCAGCCAGATCGCCGCAGGCGAAGTGGTCGAGCGCCCCGCCTCGGTGGTGCGCGAGCTGGTGGACAACGCGCTGGACTCGGGTGCCACGCAGATCACCGTGCGCCTTCTCGCGGGCGGCGTGCGCCTGATCGCCGTGGAGGACGATGGCTGCGGCATCCCGCAGGACGAGCTGCCCATTGCCCTGCGCCGCCACGCCACGAGCAAGATCACCAGCCTGCACGACCTGGAAACCGTGGCCACCATGGGTTTTCGGGGCGAGGCGCTGGCGGCCATTGCCTCGGTATCGGATATGGCCCTGCTCTCGCGCCCGGGCGCGCAGGCCAGCGCCTTCCTGCTCGACGCGCGCAGCGGCGAGCTGCGCCCCGTGGCGCGCAGCGGCGGCACGACGGTGGAGGTGAAGGAGCTGTTCTTCAGCACCCCGGCGCGGCGCAAGTTCCTCAAGCAGGACGCCACCGAACTGGCCCACTGCGTGGAGGCCGTACGCCGCCACGCGCTGGCCCGGCCCGACGTGGGCTTCGCCATCTGGCACGAGGGCAAGCTGGTGGAGCAGTGGCGCGCCACCTGGCAGCCCGGCCAGGGTGACGTGCAGGACGCCCTGGCCCGCCGCCTGGCCGACGTGCTGGGCGAAGACTTCGTGGCGCAGTCCGTGCCCGTGCGCCACACCGAAGGGCGCATCACCGTCACCGGCCGCGCGGGTCTGCCCGACGCCGCCCGCGCGCGTGCCGACCAGCAGTACTGCTACGTCAACGGCCGCTTCGTGCGCGACAAGGTGGTCACGCACGCCGCGCGCAGCGCCTACGAGGACGTGCTGCACGGCCAGCGCCAGCCGGTGTATGCCCTCTACATCGAGATCGACCCGGCGCGCGTGGATGTGAACGTGCACCCCACCAAGATCGAGGTGCGCTTTCGCGACAGCCGCGAGATGCACCAGGCCGTGCGCCACGCGGTGGAAAACGCGCTGGCCGTGCCGCGCGCCACCACGCTGGCGGCGGCCGCCGAGGAAGCACCCGCGCCTTCCGCCACACCATTTTTTGAACAAAAAATGCCTGTAACGCCCATCTGGCAAGCGCAGGCAGCTATGAAATTTGATGAACACCCGGGCCACCGGGTGTCCGATCTGGGGGCACTGTGGGGCACGCCCGCCCCCGCTAACTCCAGCCAACACCTGCCAGAAACCGCTCCCGCGACCGACACCGCCCCAGCCTGGGCAACGCCAGCCCCCCAAGGGCTGGCGGCCGTGGACCCAGCCCCGGCCCTGCCCGACGCCAGCGCCGAGCCCATCTGGCCGCTGGGCCGGGCGCTGGCGCAGCTGCACGGTGTCTACATCCTGGCCGAGAACGCCCAGGGCCTGATGCTGGTGGACATGCACGCCGCGCACGAACGCATCGTCTACGAGCGGCTCAAGGCCCAGGCCGACACCGGCCAGCGCATTGCCAGCCAGCCGCTGCTGATCCCCGCCACCTTCGCCGCCACGCCCGAAGAGGTGGCCACCGCCGAGGCCCACGCCGACACCCTGCCACTGCTGGGGCTGGAAATCTCACCCTTTTCGCCCCGCACCCTGGCCGTGCGGGCCGTGCCCACCCAGCTTGCCCAGGGCGACGCCGTGGAGCTGGCGCGCAGCGTGCTGGCCGAACTCAGCGCACATGACGCCAGCACCGTGGTGCAGCGCGCCAAAAACGAAATCCTGGCCACCATGGCCTGCCACGGCGCCGTGCGCGCCAACCGGCGCCTCACCCTCGACGAGATGAACGCCCTGCTGCGCCAGATGGAAGTGACCGAGCGCTCGGACCAGTGCAACCACGGGCGGCCGACCTGGCGGCAGCTCACGATGAAGGAACTCGATGCGCTGTTTTTGCGCGGGCGGTAAGGCCAGTCTGCCTCGCCGTCCTCCATGAAACAGGCCCGCAGTTGCGGGCCTTTGTACGTGTGCTGACCTGCGCCCGCTCAGTTGTCGCGTGCAGCCTTGGCATGGTCAGGGAAGTCGCTGAACACGCCATCCACCCCCAGGTTGTAGAACAGCTTGTACTCGGCCTTCGGGTCGCCCCGGAAGTCGGACGCCAGGCGTCGCGCCTCGCTGCGGAAGGTGTAGGCGTGCACGAACAGGCCGGCGGCATGGGCGTTTTTCACCACGTCGGTGGCCGGGAGCATCACGCGGTCGCGTTCGTCGATCTTGCCGTCGCCATTCAGGTCGTCGGGCGTGCCGTCGTTGTTGGCGTCCACCTGCTTCGAGGAGATCAGGTAGGGCTTCCAGGGGCCGATGCCGTCGGCGTAGGTCTTGACCTCCTGGAGACCTGCCGGCGTGAGCAGGCTGGCGAAGGTGCGGGTATCGCCCGCCACGGCAAAGTCGTAGGGCTTGTCGTAGGGCGCCACCAGCGACATGCTGCCGTCGGGCTTGACGTCGTCGGCATCCACCAGCTGCACCAGGCGCACCTGGGTCTTGGTGCGCAGGTACTTGAGGTTGGAGACCTCGAACGACTGGACGATCACCGGCGATGCCTTGCTGGTGTATCCGTACTGGGCCAGTACGGCCAGCAGCCGGTCCTCCAGCGGGAGGCCCAGCTGGACGTGGTAGGTGGGGTGCTTGGTTTCGGGGTACACGCCGATGGTGCGGCCCAGGCGCGCGCTTTCCTGGCGGGCCAGGTCGAGCACTTCGGTCAGCGTGGGCACCTGGTATCTGCCGTTGTGGCTTTGGTCACGCTCGGCCAGGGGCTGGACGGCGCGCAGGGTCTTGAGCTCGGCCAGCGTGAAGTCGGAGGCAAACCAGCCTTCTTCTTCCACACCATCGACCACTTTTCGGGTCTTGCGGCTGGCGAATTCAGCCCGGGTCGATACGTCCGTGGTGCCCGTGATGTTGGGCTCGTGGCGGGCCACGAGCACGCCATCCTTCGTGGCCACCAGATCGGGCTCGATGAAGTCGGCGCCCAGCTCGATGGCACGCTTGTAGCCCTCCAGCGTGTGGTCAGGCAGGTAGCCGCTGGCGCCCCGGTGGCCGATCACCAGGGGGTTCTCGCCCAGCAGCGTGGGGTACCCGTCGTCGCCGCCGCACGCGGTCAGCAAGGCCGCCGAGGCCAAGGCCAGCGCGCTGGCGGTTGCACGGGATGTGCGCATGAAGGATCTCCTCTGTGGGTTCTGAACCGCCCACTCTGATGCCGTCGCATGACAGCGGCGTGAACGTCTCCGCCCGCCACGATGTGCACCAAATGAATGCATGTACGCACTTTTTTCGCTCACTTTTTGCACCATGTCAGGTATTCATGCATAGCTTTGGTGCATTTGTTCATGTCGTTTTGGCATAATCCTGTGCTGCGGTGCCGCATTGCCCGCGTTATTTCCATCCCATAAGGCCCCTGAATATGAAGTACGAGTCCGTAGGCAGCTTCCTGGCGCAGGTAGCGCAACGCAACCCCGGTCAGCCTGAATTCCTCCAGGCTGTCACTGAAGTGATGGAAAGCCTGTGGCCGTTCATCGAGAAGCACCCCCGTTACGCCGAACACGGTCTGCTGGAGCGCCTGGTGGAGCCCGAGCGCATCATCATGTTCCGCGTGTCCTGGGTGGACGACCACGGCACCGTGCAGGTCAACCGCGGCTATCGCATCCAGCACAGCATGGCCATCGGCCCGTACAAGGGCGGCCTGCGCTTTCACCCCTCGGTGAACCTGTCGGTGCTCAAGTTCCTGGCGTTCGAGCAGACCTTCAAGAACGCGCTGACCACCCTGCCCATGGGCGGCGGCAAGGGCGGCTCGGATTTCGATCCCAAGGGCAAGAGCCCTGCGGAAGTCATGCGCTTCTGCCAGGCCTTCGCCAGCGAGCTGTTCCGCCATGTGGGCGCCGACACCGACGTGCCTGCGGGCGACATCGGCGTGGGCGGCCGCGAAGTGGGTTTCATCGCCGGCATGTACAAGAAGCTCAGCAACCGCTCGGACTGCGTGTTCACGGGCAAGGGCCTGTCGTTCGGCGGCTCGCTGATTCGCCCCGAAGCCACCGGCTACGGCACGGTGTACTTCGCCGATGAAATGCTCAAGACCCGCGGCCGCTCGTTTGACGGCCTGCGCGTGTCCGTGTCCGGTTCGGGCAATGTGGCCCAGTACGCCGTGGAAAAGGCCATGCAGCTCGGCGCCAAGGTGATCACGGTGTCCGATTCGAGCGGCACCATCATCGACGAGGAAGGCTTCACCACCGAAAAGCTGGCCGAGCTGATGGAAGTGAAGAACCACCTGTACGGCCGCGTGAGCGACTACGCCCAGCGCACCGGTGTGAAGTTCGAGGCCGGCGTGCGCCCCTGGCATGTGCCGGTGGACGTGGCCCTGCCCTGCGCCACGCAGAACGAGCTGGACGAGAAAGACGCCGCCACGCTCATCAAGAACGGCGTGCTGTGCGTCGCCGAAGGCGCCAACATGCCCTCGACCATCGAAGCCGCCAAGGCCTTCGAGGCTGCGGGCGTGCTCTACGC
>DMZZ01000085.1:0-2749 GCA_003484805.1 Comamonadaceae bacterium
CCGCCACCCAGACGCGCGAAGATGGAGATCAGCGATGAACCGAAGGCGAAGCCGATCAGCGGGTTGAGCAGACCGGCCAGGGTTTTGTCGGCCACCGGGTTGCTGCCCACCAGGAACCAGTAGAAACCGGCCACGCCCAGCAGGCCCAGGCCCACCACCAGCATGCCGGTGATGGCNNGCACCGAAACGTTCATGCCGATGAAGCCGCAGGCGCCCGAGAGCACGGCACCAATGACAAAACCGATGGCAGTCTTGCCGTCCAGGAAGACGCCGATCAGCACCGCCAGCACCACGCCCACGATGGCAATGGTCTTGTACTGCCGCGCCAGATAGGCGGCGGCCCCCGCCTGGATGGCGGCGGCAATCTCCTGCATGCGGGCGTTGCCCGCGTCTTTTGAAAGAATCCAGCTACGGGCCCAGATGCCGTAGGCCACTGCAATCAGCCCGCAAACCAGGGCCAATATGAGAGGGGAAGTCAGCGCTGTATTTCCAGCCATTCTTGTTGCTCCAGGGTGTTGTTTCGCACGGGAGGAGACACAACGCATGGGAGTGTCTCCGCTGCGTTGCTTCCTCGTGCTTCATGCCTGAAGACGATTGGCCAACTCCGGCAATTTACCCTGAAAAAATGACATGCAAGCACCAAGAAAGGGGGGTGCCGGTAAAATGAGGGTTAATCCCGACGTGAATCCTTAACAATCATCAACATCGCGAACGACAACATGTCTCTCAACAGCGTCACCCCCGGCAAGAACCTTCCCGAAACCTTCAATGTGGTCATCGAGATTCCGGCTGAGTCCGATCCCATCAAGTACGAAGTGGACAAGGAGTCGGGCGCCGTCTTCGTGGACCGTTTCCTGACTACGGCCATGTACTACCCGTGCAACTACGGCTACGTGCCGCGCACCCTCAGTGGTGACGGCGACCCGGTGGATGTGCTGGTGATCACCCCTTACCCGCTGCATCCCGGCGTGGTGGTGCCGTGCCGCGCCCTGGGTATCCTGAAGATGGAAGACGAGGCAGGCATCGATGGCAAGGTGCTGGCTGTGCCCACCACCAAGATCCTCAAGATGTACGAGCCCTGGAAGACCGTGGCGGACGTGAACCCCACGCGCCTGAAGGCCATCAGCCACTTCTTCGAGCACTACAAGGACCTGGAAGAAGGCAAGTGGGTCAAGGTGCTGGGCTGGGAAGGCGTCGAAGCCGCGCACAAGGAAGTCATGGACGGTTTGGCCAGCTACCAGAAATCCCTGGGCTGAACGTGCGGGCGGGGCGGCTGCGGTTGCTTCGCTGCCTTGCGACAGAACATGCCTGCGGCGACGCAGGCATTTTTTTCGCCTGCTTCAACCTAGAAACGGCAGTTGGATGCGCCCGCCGGTGCCGTGATCGGGGTGCCAGGCAAGACGCGATGACGCTGCGGGCTCCTGCCCGCAAGGAGGAGCAACGCCGCATGGCGCCCCGAGCGCGGTGCTGGCGGGTGCATAGCGCTCTCACCCATCGGGTGAACGCTATCAAAGCCATCAACGATTGATTTCATGCGGCTTGGCAAAGGTTACAAAGCGGTCAACTGTCGTTTCTAGGTTCAACGATCCCGGTGCGGGTCGGGGTAGATCAGGTGCAGGCCGGGCAGGGTGGGGCGCTTGAAGGGTTGCCAGACCACGCCTGCACCCTGGGGCTGGTTCAGCCGGTCGGCCACGACCCACCAGGCGCTCGGGTTCAGGCCGATGCCGAAATGGCTGGCGATGACTTCGATGTTCTCGGTGTGCGGGTTGTGGGGCGCGGGCGCCTGGATGCTGCCGCGCCAGGCCACCACGCCATCGGTGCGTGAATAAATGCTGCTCGTGGGCACCGGCGGCGCTTCAGGCAGGTTGTAGTGCTCGGTCTCGCGGTGCACTTCGCGTCCGCTGGCGAACTGATAGATGCGCCAGGCATTGGTGGAGGTGTGGGGGCCGGAGAATGGCGTACCCAGCGTGATCACGCAGCGCACCCGGTCTGGCATTTCCTTGGCCAGTTCGCGGGCATAGACACCGCCCAGGCTCCATCCCACCAGACTCACGCGGGCGCCGCTTTTCTGGCAGGTTTCTTCCAGCTGTTGCTTGGCGGCCTCCAGCACCCCGTGGCGCGGACCGAGATTCAGCCCCTGGCCCCAGCCCTGGGTCTGGTAGTTGCGGGATTCGAGGTAGCGGCGCAATGGCAGTGTGGTCGGGTCGCCCGCGGTCAGACCGGGAAAAACGATCACGCAGTGGCCATCGCCGAGCGGCGCGCGTTGCAGCAGGGACCATGCAGGCAGGACGGCACCCAGCTCCCATGGCGCGCGGAACTCCAGGGCCAGCAGGCGCAGCCCGGGCGGCGGCAGTTCGTGGAGTTCGGGGTCTTTGGAATCAAACAGAGGCATCGGATTTCGCTCTACGGGCAACCGGTCATTTTTTCATGCGCCACTGCTTGAAAAATGGGTGCGGCTCTCCAAAGGCATGGCGTCCTGTGCCGGGGCACCGGAACTCGCCTTGCGAAGCGATGCGATGTATGCTGGCCACAATATGTCACAAATGTGACGCTGGTTTTTGGTTTGTCTGGTTGGCGTTGTGGGTGGCTTGTGGTGCGCCCACGGCCATGGCGACGGGATCGCTGTTGATTGGCATGTGAAAGGAGATTCACCATGTGGGTACTTCATCGTTTTAGTGTTTCCCGGCGCCTGGGTATGCTGGTTATCAGTGCGGTCATGGGGATGGTGGTTCTCATCGGCGTTTTCATG
>DMZZ01000007.1:0-3198 GCA_003484805.1 Comamonadaceae bacterium
CCAGCGCGCTGCCGTGGTGCAGGTGTTGCCCAAGGGTACGATCAAATAATTTCCGGGCTCTTCAAAGCCTGCAGGTCGCCGCTCCGTGCTGGAGGTCGGCCTGACTAGTCCTTGTCCGTGAGGTAAAAGCGCGATCATGAACCGTTATCCGGTCTGGAAGTACGCGATCCTGGTGATCGCGCTGCTGGTGGGGGTGCTCTACACCTTGCCCAATTTCTTCGGAGAGGCGCCTGCGGTGCAGGTCTCTTCGGCCAAGGCCACCATCAAGGTCGATGCTGCCTTGCTGCAACGGGTGGAAGAGGCGCTCAAGGCCGCAGGCGTCAAGGCTGATTTCGTCAGCCTCGATGGCGCCTCGGTGCGTGCCCGTTTCGATACGCCCGACAACCAGCTCAAGGCCAAGGATGCGATCCAGAAAGCCCTGGTGCCCGATGCGCAGGACCCGTCTTACATCGTTGCGCTGAACCTCATCTCGCGCTCGCCCACCTGGCTGACCGCGTTGCACGCACAGCCCATGTACCTGGGGTTGGACCTGCGTGGCGGTGTGCACTTCATGCTGCAGGTGGACATGCAGGCGGCTCTGACCAAGAAGGCCGAGTCGTATGCGGGCGACCTGCGCAGCGCCCTGCGCGACAAGAACATCCGCCATGGCGGTATCAGCCGCGACGGCCAGTCCGTCGATATCCGGGTGCGCGACGAAGCCACGCGCACGGCTACGGTCAACCTGATCACCGACCAGTTCCCCGACCTGCAGACCACGGTCACGCCCGATGGCGCCGAATTCAAGTTGCGCGCGAGCATCAAGCCCGAGGCCACGCGCCGCGTGCAGGAGCAGGCCCTCAAGCAGAACATCACCACGCTGCACAACCGGATCAACGAGCTCGGCGTGGCCGAGCCCGTGATCCAGCAGCAGGGCCTGGACCGCATCGTCGTGCAGCTGCCCGGCGTGCAGGACACCGCCAAGGCCAAGGACATCCTGGGCCGCACCGCCACGCTGGAGGTCCGCCTGGTGGATGAGGGTACCGAGGCGCGTGCGGCGGAGGCCGGGCAGGGCCCGGTGCCGTTTGGCTCCGAGCGCTACCTGGACCGCAACAGCCTGCCCGTGATCGTCAAGAAGCAGGTCATCCTGACCGGTGAAAACCTCACCGATGCCCAGCCTGGTTTCGATGGCCAGACGCAGGAACCCACCGTCAACCTCACGCTTGATGCCAAGGGCGCACGCATCTTCCGTGATGTCACGCGCGAGAACGTCAACAAGCGCATGGCCATCATCCTGTTCGAGAAGGGTAAGGGCGAGGTGGTGACGGCCCCCGTGATCCGCACCGAGATTGCCGGCGGCCGCGTGCAGATTTCGGGCCGCATGACCACCATGGAAGCCAACGACACGGCGCTGCTGCTGCGCGCCGGTTCGCTGGCCGCGCCCATGGAGATCATTGAGGAATTCACCATCGGCCCGAGCCTGGGTGCAGACAACATCGAGCGCGGCATCAACAGCGTCGTCTGGGGCATGCTGGCCATCGCGGCCTTCATGTGCGTGTATTACATGCTGTTTGGCGTGTTTTCCAGCATCGCGCTGGGGGTCAATGTGCTGATGCTGATCGCCGTGCTGTCGATGCTGCAGGCGACCCTGACGCTGCCGGGCATTGCCGCCATGGCACTGGCGCTGGGCGTGGCCATCGACTCGAACGTGCTGATCAACGAGCGCATCCGCGAGGAACTGCGCGAAGGGGTCTCCCCGCAGATGGCCATCCATACCGGGTATGAGCGTGCCTGGGCCACCATTTTCGATTCGAACGTCACCACACTGATCGCCGGCCTGGCCTTGCTGGCTTTCGGCTCGGGGCCGGTGCGGGGTTTTGCCGTGGTGCACTGCATCGGCATCCTGACCAGCATGTTCTCGGCCGTGCTCTTCTCGCGCGGTCTGGTCAACCTCTGGTACGGCGGCCAGAAAAAGCTCAAGAGCCTGTCCATCGGACAGATCTGGAAGCCAGAGGCCAGCGGCAAGGCCGTGGCCAAGCCTGAATAAAGGAGGATGACCATGGAGTTCTTGGTTCCAGCATCACATGCGCTGCGCGCATATGAGCTTCCTCTGAAAATTCCAAAACAAGGATAAGAAAAAATGGAATTTTTCCGCATCAAAAAAGACATTCCCTTCATGAAGCACGCGTTGGTCTTCAACGCGATTTCCTTCATTACTTTCGCTCTGGCCGTATTCTTCCTGTTCTCGCGCGGGCTGCACCTGTCGGTGGAGTTCACGGGCGGCACCGTGATGGAGGTGGCCTACAGCCAGCCGGCCGAACTGGCCAAGGTGCGCGAGGCGGTGTCCAGTCTCGGCTATGCCGATGTGCAGGTGCAGAATTTCGGCACTTCGCGCGATGTGATGATTCGCCTGCCGGTGCAGAAGGGCGTCACGTCGGCCCAGCAGAGCGAGCAGGTGCTTGGCGCCCTCAAGGCGGCAGACCCCGGCGTGACGTTGCGTCGCACCGAATTCGTCGGCCCGCAGGTGGGCGAGGAACTGGTGCATGGCGGTCTCATGGCCTTGGCCATGGTGGTCGTGGGCATCGTCATCTACCTGGCTTTGCGCTTCGAATGGAAGTTCGGCGTTGCAGCCATCATTGCCAATCTGCACGACGTGGTCATCATCCTGGGTTTCTTTGCCTTCTTCCAGTGGGAGTTCTCGCTCTCGGTGCTGGCCGCCGTGCTGGCGGTGCTGGGGTATTCGGTGAATGAGTCGGTGGTGATTTTTGACCGGATCCGCGAGGCTTTCCGCCGCTACCGCAAGATGACCACGCATGAAGTCATCGACCACGCCATCACCAGCACGATGAGCCGCACCATCATCACCCACGCTTCGACCGAAGCCATGGTGCTGTCCATGCTGTTCTTTGGCGGGCCGAGCCTGCACTACTTCGCGCTGGCGCTCACCATCGGCATCCTGTTCGGCATCTACTCTTCGGTTTTCGTGGCGGCCGCCATTGCCATGTGGCTGGGTGTCAAGCGCGAGGATCTCGTCAAGTCCACGCGCAAGGAAGGGGACCCGAACGACCCCAATGCGGGTGCGACGGTGTGACCCATTGAGTGATTCCCGGGCTAATATCTCGGAATGCACACACCCACGCCGCCGATCCATCCCCAGCGCAGGCTGGCTCGCCAGGTGCGCGAGCGGCTGGTGGAAGGGCTTTGCGCAGGCCTGACGGGTAT
>DMZZ01000007.1:3252-4020 GCA_003484805.1 Comamonadaceae bacterium
GGCGGCGCCTGCCGGTGCGGGAATGCGCATCCCCGAGCCCACGTTCGAGTTGGTCGATGACGACGTGGTCGAAAACAAGATTCTGGCATCGCGCATGGCTTTGCCTGTCCTGGAGCAGGTCAGTGCGGCCTTCGAGGCCCTGCGCCTGCGCGTCCAGGCCCTGGAGGGACAGGATCTTCCATCCACCGACATCCTGCGCCCGGAAACCGTGGCCTTGCGGCTGGTGGACAGCTGGGGCAAGGCCGGATTGCCGCGCGAAGACCTGCAGACGGTGCTTGGCCCCCTGCAGCGCGAGTTGGCGACGCTTCTGCAGACGGTCTACCAAGCCTGCAACGATTCTTTGCAGAACCAGGGCATTGATGCAAAGCAGGATCTGCGCGTACGCCGCCCGCCGACGTCCGGGGCGGTAGGGCTGCAGGCTGCACCGGCCTCGCGTGCATTGGAGCAATCACAGGAGGCCGTGGCTGCAGCCCGGGCCCGGGCGCAGGCTTCGGGGCGCGGACAGGTGGCCCCGATGATGGGGGAGCGGGGTCCTGCGTATGGCATGCCGCCATCGGCCACCGGCATGGTCGGAATGTCGGGTATGACACCGCTGGCCCGCGCGCGCCAGCGGGCCCATGGTGTGATGGGGCAGCTGCGGCGCCTGCTGACCCAGCCGGCCACGGGGTTCGACATGGTGAATGCGCCACCCGCGTCGGCGGCACTGGCCCATGCGCTGGCGGCCCATCGTGTGCAGGCCGAGACCTACTACAGCACCGTGGGCGGGGC
>DMZZ01000007.1:4025-4862 GCA_003484805.1 Comamonadaceae bacterium
ATCGAGGTGGTGGCGCTGATGTTTCAGAGCATCCTGGCCGAAGATCGCATTCCACCGGCCGTGCGGGTGTGGTTTGCTCGGCTGCAGGTTCCGGTGTTGCGCGTGGCGCTGGCCGAGCCGGAATTTTTCAGCAACCTGAACCACCCGGCACGGCAGCTCATCGACCGCATGGGTTCGTGCGCCCTGGGGTTTGACGCGACCTCCATCACGGGCAGTGCGCTTGAAGCCGAGATCAAGCGCATCGTGCAAGTGATCGAACAGTATCCCGAGACCGGGCGGCGCGTGTTCCAGTTGGTGTACGACGAGTTCGAAAAATTCCTGGCCAAGTTCCTCACGGAAAAGCAGGCGACCTCGCGCCTTGTGAGTGTGGCGCAGCAGGTCGAGCAGAAGGAAACGCTGGCCATTCAATACACCATCGAGTTGCGCACCATGCTCAAGGACATGCCGGTGCGCGACGAAATCCGCGAGTTTCTCTTCAAGACCTGGGCCGAGGTGCTGGCGCTGTCGGCGGTGCGTGAAGGCCCCCAGCATGCCGACACGATTGCATTCAAGCGGACGGCCGCCGATCTGGTGTGGGCGGCCAGCGCCAAGCCCAACCGCAGCGAGCGTGCCCAGGTCATCCAGAGTCTGCCCGCATTGTTGCAGCGGCTGCGCCAGGGGCTGGCGCTCATGGGCATCACGGGGGCCGCGCAGGATGCCCAGATCAAGGCGCTCACGGATACCCTGGCTGAAGCATTCCTGTCGAAGACTGCCGCCATTCCGATGGAGCACATCGAGGCGATGGCCAAGCGGCTGGAAAACCTGGAAGATTTCATCGGCGACGCCGACATGGGAGAC
>DMZZ01000285.1:0-6549 GCA_003484805.1 Comamonadaceae bacterium
GGCCATCGTCGGCGCCTCGGGTTCGGGCAAGAGCACGCTCTTGCACCTGCTGGGCGCGCTCGATGCACCCACGTCGGGCAGCGTGCACCTGCATGGGCGGAATCTGGCGCAGATGTCCGCAGCGCAGCAGGGCGACTTGCGCAACCAGTACCTGGGCTTTGTCTACCAGTTTCACCACCTGCTGCCCGAGTTCAGTGCGCTCGACAACGTGGCCATGCCGCTGCGCATCCGCCGCCTGCCTTACGAAGAATGCACGCGCCAGGCCGCGCAGATGCTGGCCCACGTGGGCCTGGCGGGCCGCGTGCAACACCGCCCGGCCGAGCTGTCGGGCGGCGAGCGCCAGCGCGTGGCCATTGCGCGTGCCCTGGTCACCCGGCCGGCCTGCGTGCTGGCCGACGAGCCCACCGGCAACCTTGACCGCACCACGGCCGAGGGTGTGTTCCAGCACATGCTGCAACTGGCACGCGAGCAGGGGACGGCGTTTGTGATGGTGACGCATGACGAGACCTTGGCGGCGCGGTGCGACCGGGTGCTCAGGCTGGTGGCGGGGCGGCTTCAGGGCGCTTCCGATTGATCAACCCGACCCGTACCGGTGCGCTTGCGGCCTGCGGGCCATTCTTGGCAACACCACGATGACGATGGAGCCCATCGGCACTGAGCAGAGGCTGCGCGAGCGCATGGGTGCGTCTGCGCTGCTGGTGTTGTTTGGCGGCGCGCACTGCGGTGTCTGCCAGGCGATCCGCCCACGCATCGAGCGCATGGTGGCGCAATCGTTTCCGCAGGTGACCATGGCCTATGTCGATTGCGCCGAGGCGCCTGCGGTGTGCGCGCAGCACGGGGTTTTCAGTCTGCCGGTGTTGCGCTTGTACCTGGCCGGGCAGTTGGTGCTGGAGCGTGGCCGCAGTTTCAGTCTGCATGAGGTGGGGGCAGAGATGGAGCGTTTGTTGGTCTTGTGGGGGCGACAGGATTCGGCTGTGTAGATTTTTTGGGTTGGGTTTTTGCTGAGGGCGCACACCCCGGCCCCCGCCCTTGGAAAGCCACCGACCGCTTGCAACCGAGAAGCCCTGTGGGATCATCCCGTCATGCCCCACTCTTGGATCGACACCCACTGCCACCTGGACGCCCCCGAGTTCGCTCCCGACGTGGACGCAGTGCGCGCCCATGCCCGCGCAGCCGGCGTGCAGCACCTCGTCATTCCAGCAGTGCAAGTGGCCCACGTTGAAGCCGTGCGTGAACTGGCCCACCGCCACGGCGACAGCTATGCCCTGGGCATCCATCCGCTCTACACCCCGCAGGCGGCGGACGACGACGTGGAGCGCCTGGCGCAACTACTGGAGCAGCACAGCAACGACCCGCACCTCGTCGCCATCGGTGAGATCGGCCTGGATTTCTTCGTGCCCGGGCTGGACGCCGAGCGCCAGACGCGCTTTTACCGTGCGCAGTTGCAGCTGGCCCGGCGCTTCAACCTGCCCGTCATCCTGCATGTGCGTCGCTCGGCCGACGCGCTGCTCAAGGGCCTGCGCGAGGTACCGGTGCGGGGCGGCATCGCACATGCGTTCAATGGCAGCCTGCAGCAGGCGCGCGCTTTCATCGCGCTGGGCTTCAAACTCGGCTTTGGCGGCGCGCTGACCTACGAGCGCGCGCTGCAGCTGCGTCGCCTGGCCACCGAGCTGCCCATCGAGGCCCTGGTGCTGGAGACCGATGCGCCCGACATGCCGCCGCACTGGATCTACCGCACCGCTGCCGAGCGTGCCGCCGGCCAGCCGCAGGGACGCAACGCGCCGGCCGAGCTGCCGCGCATCGCAAAGGTGCTGGCCGATCTGCGTGGCCTGTCGCTGGAGACATTGGCCGTTCAGACGAAGGAAAACGCCTTGGCGGCCCTGCCGCGGCTAAGACGATGGGCGGGACAGGGCGGAACCTGCGTTGCAATGGTGCAGCCCGCAAGTGGGCCATCGCAAAACCGATAGCATGGCAAGCGCAGGCGGATTGCCAGAGCGTGCTGCACCGGAACTTTGATACGCCATGAACAAGCGATTGCTTCAACTGATGCCGACACCCGATGCCTTGCGCAGCAACCGCTGGCTGCGCTGGCTGGGGCCGGCATTGCACCACCCCCGCCTGTGGCACATGAGCCGGCGCGGAATTGCCCTGGGCATGGCGCTGGGGGTGTTTTTCGGGCTCCTCATTCCTCTGGCACAGATTCCTTTGGCCGCAGGGGCCGCCGTGGTTCTGCGCGCCAACGTGCCTGCTGCAGTGGCCAGCACGCTGGTGACAAACCCCGTGACTTTCGGTCCGGTGTACTACGCGGCATGGCGCCTGGGTTCGGCCATTCTGGGCGAGCCGGTCGGCGAGGGCGAGCAGCCGCCGCAAATCCAGGAGGAAGCCGCTGAAATCCCGGACCAGGGGTGGCTGGCCACGGTCGTGCAGCGAATCCGGGGCGTGGGAAAGCCCTTGCTGCTGGGGCTGGCCATCGTGGCCACAGTGGTGGGCCTGCTGACGTACCTGATGGTCACCTGGATATGGCAGGCCAAGGTGGTCTGGCTGCGACGCAGGCGCCAGCGTGGCAGTGGCGAAAGAGCCAATGTCCGCCCGTAAGCCCGACGAAGGCTGGGGCGAGGGCATGGACTGCATGGAGGGTCTGTGACGTCTGTGCTGCGTCTGGCGCTTTGCACGGTGGCTGCGGCGCTGACGGCGGCCATGGTCCCCGGGCCGCATGAACTGCAGTGGGGGCTGGCCCTGTTCGTGCTGATCGGGGGGTTGTGGGTGACGCAGGCCTTGCCGTTGGCTGTGACCGCGCTGGTGGTTCCCTTGGCGGCGGTTCTGGCGGGGTTGCTGCCGGTGCGCCAGGCACTGGCATCCTTTGCGCATCCGGTGATTTTTCTCTTTCTTGGTGGTTTCGCCCTGGGCGCTGCCTTGTCCAGCCAGGGGTTGGACAAGGCGCTGGCCCATGCCGTCGTGCGGCTGGCACGGGGGTACCGCATGGTTGCGGTATTGCTGCTGGCGGGCTTGGCGGCCCTGCTGTCCATGTGGATGAGCAACACCGCGACGGCCGCCATGATGGTGCCCCTGGCGCTGGGGTTGCTGACCGAAGAAGATCCTGCGCACCCGGTGGGGCCCCGCGAAAAAGCGTTTGTGATGCTGGTGCTGGCCTACAGCGCCGGAATCGGCGGCATAGGCACCCTGGTGGGAAGCCCGCCCAATGCCATTGCTGCGGCGCAAATGGGCATCGGGTTTGCGCAGTGGCTGCGCTATGGCATTCCCATGGTGCTCCTGCTGTGGCCCGCGATGGTGCTGATGCTCTTTCTGCTGTTGCGCCCTCGTCTGGGTGGGCGCATGCAGCAGCCTGCACAGGCCCTGGAGTGGACGCGCTCGCGGGTGGTGACAGTGGTGATTTTCCTGTGCACGGTGGCGGGCTGGGTCGGGGGCGTGCCGCTGGCCCAGGCGCTGAGCATGGCGGCGGATACGGACACGCTGGTGGCACTGGCGGCCATCGCCGCGCTGTCGGTCTCCGGGGTGCTGGGCTGGAAGGACATTGAACAGCACACCCAATGGGGCGTGCTGCTGCTGTTTGGTGGCGGCTTGGCATTGAGCGAGGTGATGGCGGTCACGGGGAGCAGCCGTTTTCTGGCGCAGGCTTTGCTGGACGGGGCGCAGGCCGCTTCGCCTGCGGTGTTCCTGCTGGGCGTGGTGGCGTTCGTGGTGTTGCTGACCGAGCTGGTCAGCAACACCGCCAGTGCGGCGCTGCTGTTGCCGGTGTTCCTGCCCGTGGCCACCGCCATGGGACTGCCGCCGGTCACCGTGGCGGTGGCGATTGCCATGGCCGCCTCTTGCGCCTTCATGCTGCCGGTGGCGACACCACCCAATGCCATTGTTTTTGCCACCGGCGAGGTGCCTCAGGGCACCATGATGCGCTGCGGCCTGTGGCTCAACGCCCTGGCGGTGGTGACCATCACGGCGTTGGCACTGTGGAGGTGGACATGAGTGGGTGGAGCATTCTGGCCAGCGTGGCGGGCGGGCTGGGCCTATTTTTGCTGGGCATGACGATGATGACCGACGGCCTGCGCCTGGCTGCAGGCCCGGCGCTCGAACGCATCCTGGCCAGCGCCACGCGCACGCGCTGGCATGCGCTGGGCTCGGGCGTCCTGATCACATCCATGGTGCAGTCGTCCAGCGCGGTTACGGTGGCGGCCATCGGTTTCGTCAACGCCGGGCTTCTGTCGCTCGCACCATCGCTGTGGGTGCTGTTTGGCGCCAACGTGGGCACCACCATGACGGGATGGATCGTTGCGCTGGTGGGGCTCAAGTTCAAGGTCGAGGCGCTGGCGCTGCCCCTAGTGGGATTGGGCGTGGTGCTACGCCTGACGGACGAGGGCCAGCGGCGCGGTGCATTGGGGTCGGCACTGGCGGGCTTTGGTCTGCTGTTCATGGGGATAGCGCTGCTCCAGCAATCGTTCACAGGGCTGGCAGCACAGGTCAGCCTGCCTCAGGGAGAGGGATTTCTGGCGGTGGCGGCGCAGGTGGGCGTGGGGGCACTGATGACGGTGCTGATGCAGTCCTCCAGTGCCTCGATGGCGATTGCCCTTACGGCGGCTCAAGAGGGACTGCTCACCCCCCAGGGGGCTGCGGCGGTGGTCATTGGCTCGAACATTGGCACCACGGTGACGGCGGTGCTGGCATCGCTGGGCGCTACGCCCAACGCGCGGCGTGCCGCAGCAGCACATGTGCTGTTCAATGGCCTCACCGGCGTGGTGGCCCTGCTGCTGCTGCCCTGGCTGGTGCCCGCCATTGCCCAGGCGCGTGAGGCACTCGATCTTCCGCCCGACCCGGCGACCAAGCTGGCGTTGTTTCATACCGTGTTCAACCTCATGGGGGTGATGCTGATGTGGCCTGTGGCCGACCGCCTGGCGCGCTGGCTTCTGCAGCGCTTCAAAGCCCGCGAAGAGGACGAAGCCCAGCCGCGCCACCTGGATGACAACGTCCTGGCAGTGCCGACCCTGGCGCTGGACGCGCTGGTGCACGAGGTGGCACGCATCGGTCATGTGGCCGTGCGCATGGCGCGCACCGTGCTGGGCGGTGCAGATGCGCCGGCTCTGGCGCGCGACCGGGCCATCGTGGAGCACTTGGACGTGGCGGCCGAGACTTTTGTCGAGCGCATGAATCGAACGGCCATGAACGAACCCACCAGTGCGCGTCTGGCGCAGGTGTTGCGAGTTCAGCGCTACCACCAGGGCACTGCGCAGCGGGCGTTTGAAGCGGCTCCTCTGACATCCCCCGTCGGCAATGCCATGGAGCCGTTGCACGCGGCGTTTGTACGGCAGGCCGATGAGCTGCTGGCATTGTGCGACCCGGAGAGGGGGAATGCCGACACACCTGCCATTGACGCTGCGGCCGATGCCGCCGAGGTGGCCTACCAGCAGCTGAAGGCGGCGTGGCTGGCTGCGGGCGCGGCCGGGGTGGTGCGCCTGTCGGCGATGGAGGGCGCTCTGGGCCGCCTGAGCGCGGTGCGGGTGATGGTGCAGCAGGCCATGAAGGCCCGGACGCGCTACCCCGGCCTCAGGGCCGACAGCCCAGACGGGGCGGATGCGGCAAAGTATGACAGCGGTTCCTGATCGATCATTGGCGCCCCGCTTGCAGGGATTGGCGCCCGTGGTTTCCGACCGCACCGTGGTGCTGGTGCTCGGCAGCTTTCCCGGCGTGGCCTCGCTGCGCGCGCAGCAGTACTACGCGCACCCGCAAAACCACTTCTGGCGCATCCTGCAGGCGCTCTGGCCGCAGCATCCCTTGCCTGAACCGTACGCCGAGCGCTGTGACTGGCTGCTCGGGCGCGGCCTGGGCCTGTGGGACGTGTACGGCGCCTGCGAGCGCGAGGGCAGCCTGGATGCCCGCATCCGCCACCCCGAGGTGAACGATTTCGCCCGTCTGCGCGCGCGCTGTCCGCGTCTGGCCGCCATCGCCCACAATGGCGGGGAGAGCTTTCGCCATGCGCGCGCCACGGCGCAACTGGGCGTGCCGGTGCTCCGGCTGCCGTCCACCAGCCCGGCGAACGCCTCGTGGAGCTTCGAGCGCAAGCGGCAGGCCTGGGCGCAGGCCCTGGCCGAGCATGGATTACTGTGAGAACCCCGAACCAATGGCCCGCAAGAAAAACAACACCGCCAAACTGCCCGAAGTCAGCGTCTCCGACGATGGCGAGGTGCGCCACCTGCACTTGGGCACGCCCTGGATCCAGGGCTCCATGCGCATCGATGCGCCCTTCGATCTGGAGCTGGAATACATCCAGCGCATGATGGTCTGGCTGCTGTTCATGGAGCCCGATNNAGTTCTGCCACAAGAAGCTGCGCATGTGCGCCACCGCCATCGAGCTGAACCCCCAGGTCCTGGCCGTGTGCCGTGCCTGGTTCAAGCTCCCGCCCGACGGCCCCAAGCTGCGCGTGGTGCTGGCCGATGCAGCCGAGGAAATCCGCAATCCGATGTGGCAGGGCACCGTGGATGCCCTGGCGGTTGATCTGTACGACCATGAGGCCGCGGCGCCGGTGCTCGACAGCCCCGACT
>DMZZ01000350.1:0-3861 GCA_003484805.1 Comamonadaceae bacterium
CCCGTGGCCCCCGGCACGCCGCGCGCGCAGCGCCGCGTGGATGCCGAGCGCGCCATGCGCCACCTGGGGCGTGCGGGCGTGCGCACGAGCATCCTGCGCGTGCCGGGTATCTACGCGCCCGACCGCGAGGGCGGCACACCCGAGGGCCGCCTGCGCAAAGGCACGCCGGTGCTGGTGGCCGAGGACGACGTGTACACCAACCACATCCACGCCGACGACCTGGCCCGCGCTTGCGTGGCGGCTCTGTGGCGCGGTGCGGCGCAGCGCGTCTACCACGCCTGCGACGACACCGACATGAAGATGGGCGACTATGTGGATCTGGCGGCCGACCTCTATGGCCTGCCGCGCCCGCCGCGCCTGCCGCGCAGCACGGCGCAGGCCGAGCTGCCGCTCACGCTGCTGAGTTTCATGGGCGAGTCGCGTCGCCTGGACAACACGCGCCTGCGGCGCGAACTGCGCCTGCGCCTGCGCTACCCCACGGTGGCGCAGGGGCTGCGTGGCAGCGCTTGATGAGTCATCCATCGCGCTGCGTAACCCGCAGCCTGTGAAACTGGCGTAGCCCAAGCCAGCAGCCACCGCGCAAGGGCCGCCAATATGCTGTTCGGGCGCTGGTGGCCACCACCCTCCCGGCGAAGCCGAGAGAAGGGGGAAGGCGCGCAGCGCTACAGGGGGTTGTCTTTCAGCACGGAGCGCGTCCGCCGGCCGAGCGGCAAGTGCCATCGGGCCCGGGCAGGCGGCCTGGCCCGGCACGCGGGTAGGCCTTGCCCTGAGAGTCGAAACAGGTGAAATCGGTGCAATGCGTGAGGCGGGGGCGAAGGGGCTGCGGGATGTACTCCGGGCGGGTGTGGGGCACCACCACGATGGGTGGGCGCTGGAGGGCGCGGGCCCTCTCCATCTCGGCATAGCCCTCGGGGCCCAGGCAGTCCATATCCATCTGGCGCTGCGCGGCGTCGAGCCCCGGGTGGTGCACCAGCGGCTCACGGGCCTGTGCTTCGTTCAAGGTCTGCCACTGGCGGCGTGAACGCTGGCATTCGGGCGTACTCGCGTAGTCGGGGCGGGGCGGTGGGTAGGCGGTCTGTTCGCGTCTGCGCAGTGCCTCTCGCTCGGCCTGCAGGCGCGTGGCCGCCGCTTCCTGCTCCAGGCGCTGCTGCTTGTGCTCCAGGGCCTGCGCAGCCTGGGCGCGCTCCTGGCGGATTTCTTCAGCGCTCTTGCGCGGCTCCACCTCGCGCGCCATGGCTCCGCTGGTGCAGGCCCCGTCGGTGTAAGTCACCTGGCCGGTGCGCGCGTCCGTGCAGCGCACCACCTGCGCCTGCGCTTGCGCGCAAAGCAACACGGCGGCGCAGAGCGCAAGGGGACGCACGAACCGGGCGGGCATGAAGGGGGGCCTGGGGTCAGGGCAGATCTTCCGACTTGGGCAGCCATTGACCCGTGCTCGGGTTGTAGCGGTCGTAGTCGCGGCGCGGGCCACCGTCGGGCGCGGTGCGGTTTCTGCGCTCGCGCTCGGCCTGCAGGCGCCGCGCTTCTTCGCGTTCGCGCATCTCGCGTACGCCCGCATCTCGGTCACGCCGGGCGTTTTGCTCGCGCAGTTCGCGTTCGCGACGGGCGTTCAAATCGCGCTCGCGCTCGCGTTCCACGCGGGTGCGGTCGTGCTCTCTCTGCCAGCGGTCGCGGTCACGCTCGTAAATGCGGTTTTCGCGCTCCCAGCGCTCACGGTCGGTGTGCCGCCATTGCGCGGGGGGCGGTGCCACCGGATAGACAGGGTAGGCGCCAGGCGGGTACATGACGCCCGACTCGTATCCTCGGTAGTAGGGCGGGGGCTCGTTGTAATACGGGTCGCCCGTAGAGACACAGCCCGTGGCCAGCAAGGCCAGGGCACCCAGTGCCAGAGTGCGTGTGAGAAAGTGTGGGGTCATGGGGTTACCTGCGGTGGGAGTGGAAAAAACCACCTTGGCTATATGACGCGGTGGCGGCGGGTTGGGTTGACCGGGACGGGTGTGACCGACTCGGCTTTACCCGGGAGTCACGGATGTTGCAGCATGTGTCGTCCGATCCGGTTGGTTTTGCAACCATTTTGTCCATTTTGGTGAGTCCTGTGTCTGCACAATGGCCTTTTTTCTCGCACGCGCGACCCAGGAGACACTGAAATGACCGCATCTGCTGCCCAAGACTGGAATATCGCCCCCCTGGCCGGCTTCTCGCAGGTCAGGGGCCGCCAGGACGCCACCTTGTGTGACGCACCCATCCACCGCTTCCTGCTGGATACCGTGCAGCGTTTTGCCGACCGGCCCGCTGTGGTGTTCCGCGAGCAGGGCGTGCGCTGGACCTGGGCGCAGTTCCAGGCCGAGGTGGATGCGCTGGCAGCGGGCTTCATCGCGCTGGGCCTGCGCGTGGGCGACCGCGTGGGCATCTGGTCGCCCAACCGTGTCGAGTGGCTGGTGACGCAGTTCGCGACGGCGCGCGCGGGGCTGGTGCTGGTCAACATCAACCCGGCCTACCGCATCGCCGAGCTGGAATACGCACTCAACCTCTCGGGCTGCCGCGCCCTGGTCACGGCCGAGCAGCTCAAGACCTCGAAGTACCTGGAGATGCTGCAGCGCCTGGCGCCCGAGCTGGCCACCTGCGCGCCTGGCGCGCTCAAGGCCGCGCGCATGCCCGCGCTGGAGATGGTGATCCGCCTGGGCGCCGAGCACACGCCCGGCATGCTCAACTACGCCGATGTGCTGGCCAGCGGCCGCGCCCGCGTGGACCGTGCTGCGCTCGATGCCCTGGGCTCGGGCCTGTCGTGCCACGACGCCATCAACATCCAGTTCACCAGCGGCACCACGGGCAACCCCAAGGGCGCCACGCTGACGCACCACAACGTGGTGAACAACGCGCGCTTCATTGCGCAGGCCATGGACTTCACCGAGGCCGACAGCCTGTGCATCCCCGTGCCGCTGTACCACTGCTTCGGCATGGTGCTGGCGGTGCTGGCCTGCGTGTCCACGGGCGCCACCATGGTGTTCCCGGGCGAATCGTTCGAGCCCGTGGCCACGCTGCAGGCCGTGAGCGAGGAGCGCTGCACCGCGCTGCACGGCGTGCCCACCATGTTCATTGCCGAGCTGGACCACCCGCGCTTTGCAGAGTTCGACCTCTCGCGCCTGCGCACCGGCATCATGGCCGGCTCGCCGTGCCCCATCGAGACCATGAAGCGCGTGATCGCCGAGATGCACCTCTCCCAGATCACCATCGCCTACGGCATGACCGAAACCTCGCCGGTGTCGTTTCAAAGCTCCACCACAGACCCCCTGGAGCGCCGCGTCTCCACCGTGGGCCGCATCCAGCCGATGCTGGAGGCCAAGGTGGTCGATGCCGACGGCAAGGTGGTACCCGTGGGCGAGAAGGGCGAACTGCTGGTGCGCGGCTACTCCGTGATGCAGGGCTACTGGGGCGACGCCGAGCGCACGCGCGAGGCCGTGCGGGACGGCTGGATGCACACCGGCGACCTCGCCACCATCGACGCCGAGGGCTACTGCAACATCGTCGGCCGCGCCAAGGACATGCTGATCCGCGGCGGCGAGAACGTGTACCCGCGCGAGATCGAGGAGTTTTTGTTCCGCCACCCCAAGGTGCAGTCGGTGCAGGTGTTTGGTGTGCCCGACACCCGGTACGGTGAAGAGATCTGCGCCTGGATCGTTCCCAAGCCCGGCCAGAGCTGCACCGAGGACGAGATCCGCGACTTCTGCCGCGACCAGATTGCCCACTACAAGGTGCCGCGCTACATCCGCTTCGTCGAGGATATGCCCATGACCATCACCGGCAAGGTGCAGAAATTCGTCATGCGCGAGAAGATGATGGCCGAGCTGGGCCTGCAGGAAGCCA
>DMZZ01000236.1:0-2621 GCA_003484805.1 Comamonadaceae bacterium
GGTGAAAATGGCCTGAGTAGTTACCGTTATTTTTACCCTGCGGCGCTGTGAACAGGGCTGAGCGGCTGCCCCTTCTGCGGGGGCTCGCCAGCGGCGGGGGTCAGGCGGGCGTCAGGCCGAGCAGCTCGCGTGCTTCGGACGGTGATGCAATCGCGCGGCCCGCATTGCGCGCGCACTGCGCCAGCGCCTCGATCAGCACGCCGTTGCCGACAGCACGGCTGCCGTCGGGCAGATAGAAGGTGTCTTCCAGGCCGGTGCGCAGCATGCCGCCGAGGTCGGCCGTCTTCTGGTGCACGGGCCAGATCTCCTGGCGGCCGATCAGCGTGGCCTGCCAGACGGCGTCCGGCGCCATCCACTTTGGCAGCAGCTCCAGCAATTGCGCATCGCAGGGCATGCCCGAGGCCACGCCCATCACCAGGTTGTATTCGGCGCGGCCCATCTCGGGTTTGAGCATGCCGTTCTTGATGTACATGGTGACCGAGCGCACGATGCCCACGTCGAAGCACTCGAACTCGGGGTGTGTGCCGCACTCCTGCATCACGTCAAGGAACTGCTGCACCTTGGCCACGGGGTTGTCGAACACCATGGGCGGCCAGGCCCACGTGCCGTCTTCCTTGAGCTTGAGGTAGTTCAGGCTGCCGGCGTTGCAGGCGGCGATTTCGGGCTTGACGCGGCGGATGCAGTCCAGCGGGCCGCTGATGTCTTTGCCGATGACGCCGGTGGTCAGGTTGATGATGACGCCCGGGCAGGACTGGCGGATCGCGTCCACCACTTCCTGCGCCACATCCGGGTCCCAGCTGGGCATGTGGCCCAGGCCGGGCTGTTGCGAGCGGATGTGCACATGCATGATGCTGGCACCCGCATCAAACGCCTGGCGCGCCTGGGCGGCCATTTGCACGGGGGTCACAGGCACAGGGTGCTGCTGGGGGTTGGTCAGCACGCCGGTGAGGGCGCAGGTGAGGATGGCTTTTTCGTGGTTCATGCGGAGATCTCTTCGGTGATGTCGATTTCGGCGAGCACGCTGCCTGCCGCAACGCTGCCTTTAAGGCGGGCATGCAGGGCGGTAACGGTGCCGTCGGCGCGGGCGTTGAGCCACATTTCCATCTTCATGGCCTCCACGCACAGCAGCGGCTGGCTGGCCTTGACCGTGTCGCCCACGGCCACGGCAATGGCGCAGACAGTGCCCGCCACGGGCGAGCGCAGCTTGCGCGGGTCGAGGGCCTGGTCGGTTTGCGGGAAGGGCGATTTTTCGTCGAACACGAACACCGTGGCGCCCAGGGCCAGCGTGACTTGGCCGCCCTGCACCTGGCAGATCGCCTGGCGCTGCACGCCGTCGATCTGGTAGCTCAGCCGGTGGTCGTGCCAGCCCAGCTGCGTGAAGGCAAACGTGGTGCCGTCGCCTAGATGCACACTGACCTGTGCGCCGTGCGGGCGGATGCGCACGGCCTGGCTCTCTGCGGTGCCTGCCAGCGTCAGCGTGGTGCTCCATGCCGCCACGCTGTCGGGGCGCAGGGCGCTGGGCTTCTGGGCCACCAGCGCGGCGGCGGCCAGGGCCCAGGTCAGCGCCTCGGGCTGGGGGCGCTGCAGCAGGGGCTCGCCGTCTTGCTGCCACTGGTCGATCAGCGTGGTGTGCATGCGCGCCTCGCGGAAGGCCGGGTGGTCGAGCAGGTCGCGCAGAAAGCGGGCGTTGTGCCGCAGGCCCAGCAGCGGGGTGTCGTCCAGCGCGGCCATTAGGCGGCGGATGGCGTCCTGGCGGTCGCGCCCGTGCACGATCAGCTTGGCCACCATGGGGTCGTAGTAGGGGCTGATCTGGCCGCCCTCGCGGATGCCTGCGTCGATGCGCACCTCGCCAAAGGCGCACTGGCCTTTGGCGCGGCCGGCCAGGGCCCACTCTGGCCGCCAGAACTGCACCGTGCCGGTTTGCGGCGCGAAGCCGTCGTAAGGGTCTTCGGTGTACAGGCGCACTTCAATGGCGTGGCCGCTGAGGTGGACTTGCTCCTGTGTGAGCGGCAGCGGTTCGCCCGCGGCCACGCGCAGTTGCCACTCCACCAGGTCCTGGCCGGTGATGCACTCGGTCACCGGGTGCTCGACCTGCAGGCGGGTGTTCATCTCCAGAAAGTAGTGGTGGTTCTGCGCATCCACGATGAACTCGACCGTGCCCGCGCCCCTGTAGCCCACGGCCAGCGCGGCAGCCACGGCGTCTGCGCCCATTTGCGCGCGCATCTGCGGCGAGACCACGGGGGAGGGCGCTTCCTCGATCACCTTCTGGCGGCGGCGCTGCGCCGTGCAGTCGCGCTCGCCCAGATGCACGGCGTTGCCGTGCGCATCGGCGAACACCTGGATTTCGATGTGGCGGCCGTTCTCGATCAGGCGCTCCAGCATCAGCGTGCCGTCGCCAAAGGCGCTGGTGGCTTCGCGCCGTGCGCCCTCGATGGCAGCCTGCAATTCGCTGTCGTGGCGCACCAGGCGCATGCCGCGCCCGCCGCCGCCACTGACGGCCTTGACCAGCAGCGGGTAGCCGAGCTTTTGGGCCTGGGCCACCAGCGTGGTATCGGCCTGGTCCGCGCCCAGGTAGCCCGGCGCGCAGGGCACGCCGGCCTCGATCATGCGCTGCTTGGCCA
>DMZZ01000353.1:0-3782 GCA_003484805.1 Comamonadaceae bacterium
AACCGCTCAAGGCTTTCGTCGTAGCGGCGGGCCTCGAAGCCTTCGTTGTTGAAGTACTTGACCGTCTCGTAGTTCAGCATCGAATCCACGGCCTTGGAGTGTCCTGCCGAGTCGAACTCGTTGGCCTCGCGGCGGAACTTGGTGCGCCATTCGGTCACCAGCACGGTGTAAGTGATGTACAGCACCAGGGCCGTGAGCGTGATCCAGGCAAACCAGGCGTCGAACTTGACGGCCAGCACTGTCAGCACCAGCACCACCTCGATCAGCGTGGCAAACACGTTGAACAGCGAGAACGAGATCAGCGACTCGATGCCGCGCACCCCGCGCTCGATGTCGCGCGTCATGCCACCGGTCTGGCGCTCGAGGTGAAAGCGCAGGCTGAGTGCGTGCAGGTGCTGAAAAGTCTGCAGTGCAATGCTGCGCGCCGCGCCTTGCGTGGCCTTGGCAAACACCAGCTCGCGCAGCTCGGTGAACAGCGAGGTCGACAGGCGAAGCAGACCGTAGGCCAGCAGCAGGCCGACGGGCACCACCAGCAGCGCGGTGGCATCGCCGGGCGGCAGGTTCATGGTGTCCACCAGCTGCTTGAGCAGCAGGGGCACGCCCACATTGGCCAGTTTGGCACCCACCATGAAGACGATGGCCGCGATGACGCGCCATTTGTATTGCCAGAGGTACGGCAGCAGGCGGCCGAGCGTGGCCCAGTCAGAGTGGGCGCGTGCAGGGGTGCCGGGGAGATTGGGGGGGGCAGATTCGCCGTGGCGGCGCATGGGTGAGAATGCAGGGAGTTACCAAGACAGAGATTGTGCCCATGTCCCAGCATTCCAACCGCCCCGCCGCCCCATTACCCGCTGACAAAGAACTGGTGCTCAAGGTCATCCCCATGCCGGCGGACACCAACGGCAACGGCGACATCTTTGGCGGCTGGGTCATGGCCCAGGTCGATCTGGCCGGCTCGGTGCTGCCTGCACGCTACGTGCAGGGCCGCATGGCCACCGTGGCGGTGAACGAGTTCATCTTCAAGCACCCCGTGCGCGTGGGCGACATTCTGTCGTTCTTCTCCAGCGTCAAGCGCATAGGCCGCACCTCGATCACCGTGGATGTGGAAGTGTTTGCCGAGCGCTTCACCGAGCAGGGGCGCTACGTGAAGGTGACCGAGGCGCTGCTGACCTATGTGGCCATCGACGCCGAAGGCCGTCCGCGCCCCCTTCCCGTGCAGGAACTGACGCCGCCCTGATCAGAACCGCGAAAAATCCGGCGCGCGCTTCTCAATGAACGCCGTCACCGCCTCGGCCAGCTCCGGGGACTGCACGCTCTCCTGCAGCGCCTGGCCTTCGGCCGCGAAGGTGGACTCCAGCGCGGCCTGGTGGCCCTGGCGCAGCAGGCGCTTGGATCGCGCCATGGGGCCCGGCGCCATCTGCGCCAGGGCATCCGCCGTCTGGCGGGCGCGTGCCATCAGACCCTCTGCGGGCACGACGGCCGTGAGCAGCCCTGCGCGCAGGGCGGTAGCGGCATCAAAGGGCTCGCCCAGCAGCACCAGCTCACTGGCCAGGCGCATGCCGGCGCTCAAAGGCAGGAGGTAGCTGGAGCCGAACTCGGGCACCAGCCCCAGTTTGGCGAACGGCATCTGGAAGCGCGTGCCCTCGGCCGCATAGACAAAGTCGCAGTGCAGCAACAGCGTGGTGCCCCCACCGATCGCCAGGCCGTGCACCGCCGCCACCAGGGGTTTGTCGAATGTGGTCAGGCGCCGCAGCAGGCGCGCCAGCGCGGACTGCGCGTAGCCCTCGGCCAGCAGGCCGTGCTGCACGCTTTTGAGGTTGGCGCCCGAGCAAAACGCGTCGCCTTCGGCGCTGAGCAGCACCACGCGCACGGCGGGGTTGCGGTCGGCCTCGGCCAGGTGCGCCTCCAGGGCGTCGAACNNGGCCAAAACGCAGGTGCAGCACTTTCTGTTCGATGGCAGCCGTGAAATGAACGCTCATGGTGTCTCCGGTGGGTGAGGAAGGAAATACGGTGGGCCGGCGCACGATCAGCGGTCGCCGACGAACAGACGGAGGGCCTGCCCGGTAAGGGCATCGAGCGACAGACGCCCGTCGGGCCGGTACCACTGCACCGCCCAGTTCAGCGCGCCCATGATGAACAGGCGCGCCAATGCGGGCTCGGCCCGGAGGGCGCCCGTGTCGTGCAGTGCCTGCAGCACCGGCATCCATTGCGCTTCGTAGTCCGCCTTGACGCGGTCGATGGACGCGCGCTGGGGTGGCGTCAGCGAACGCCATTCGTACAGCATGACGGGGATGAAGTCGCCCTCGGGGCCGAACAGGACCTCGAAATGGTGGCGCACCAGCGCAGCCAGGCGTTCGCGCGGCGGCGCAGCGGCGGGCAGTTGCTGCAGCGCCTGCTGCTGGCTGGCCACGGCACGCTGCAGGCCCTCTTCCACGACGGCATGCAGCAGCGCGTTCTTGCTCTCGAAATGGTAGAAGGGCGAACCGCTGCGCATGTCGGCGGCAGCGGCTATGTCGCGGGTGCTGGTGGCGTCAAAACCCTGCGTGCGGAACAGCCGCGCCGCACTGTCGATGATGAGCTGGCGGCGGTTGCCGTCATCGCGGGCATCGGGGGCCTTGCGCGGCCGCCCCCGGGGCCGCGCTGCAGGCACGGCGGGGGGCTCCCCGGCCAACGCCGAGGGTGGTTCGGAACGGGGTGGGCACATGCCCGCGACGATAGCCGGGAACGTTTATTGAAGCAATCGTTTGCTTGAAATAATGCACCCTCCCCCGCCCCGGGTGCCCCCCAGGGTCAGGCCACCAGCACAGCAGGCTCGCTTGCGCGCAAGGTGCTGCCACGCACCGGGGCTCCGATGCCCACATCAATCTCACCCGAAAGCTGGCCGCCTTCCTCGATGACGAGGTTGCCGTAGCGGATCTTGCCGCTGACCTTGCCAGTGCTGAAGATCACGAGTTTCTGGCGCACCGTGAGCGTGCCGTTGAATTCGCCCCGGATTTCGGCAATGTCGATCTCGGCCGAGCCCCGGAAGGCCCCCTGCTCGGCAATCTGGATCACGCGCGAGTCCATCGTGGCCTCGACCGTCCCCTCGACCACCAGGGTGTCGCAATCGGTGATTTCGACGCCCTTGAGCTTGATGTTGGGGCCCACGGTCAGCTTGCTGCCGGCGCTCTCGGTCACCCCCTTGCTGGCAGCGGCCTGCGAAGCCTGCGCCTGGCTGGTGCCGTGGTTCACACCGGCTCCGTTGACGGGTGGTGGGGGCGTCTGGCGGACGGGAAACGACTCGGGTTCACGTTTGCCAAAGAAAGGGTTCTGCACGGCCATCGGATCTCCTTGAAAAAGGACCATCGTAGGAAGCGTGGCAGCAAAAAGCGCCGTGGATTGCGCAAGTTCGGTAACGAGGTGGTTCAATGGTTGCATGCGCTTGCAGCACTTGCAGCGGCACACAGGCCGAACATCTCAGGAGACGATGTACGCGGCCGCGCCGGACGACAGCAGCGTGCCATCGGGGCCGAGAAATTCCATGCGCGTGGTGGCCACGCGCGAGCCCAGGCGCAACACCTCGGCGCGCAGTTCAAAGTGGCTGCCGATGCCGGGGCGCAGGTAATCGATGCGCAGGTCGATGGTGCCCAGCTTGCCAAAGCGGTGCAGGCGCTGCAGGGGCGCCTCGTCCATGTGGCGCGCGCCGATGGCCGCCATGACGGCCAGACCGGCCATAGCGTCGAGACCGGCACTGATGACGCCGCCGTGGATGCGGTTGTGCGCAAAGTGCCCGATCAGTTCGGGCT
>DMZZ01000134.1:0-3690 GCA_003484805.1 Comamonadaceae bacterium
CGGGTGGTTTTGGGGGTGGCGGCGGTGGCTACGGTGGCGGTGGCCGCAGCGGTGGCGGCGGCTACGGAGGCGGTCGCAGTGAAGGTGGTGGCGGCCGTGAAGGCGGCGGCGGTGGCTACGGTGGCGGTGGCCGCAGCGAAGGCGGTTTTCGCAGCCCCTATGGCTCGGGCCCGCGCGGTGGTGGCGGCGGCGGTGGTAGCCGGGGCAATGGTGGTGGCGGCTACGGCGGCGGCAACAGCTACTGAACCTGGCGCGCGCTCACAAGCCTGTCGAAAAAGCTCCTGCGGGAGCTTTTTTTATGCCCGCAGGCAGGCCCAGGGCTGCGGATCAGCCCCCATCCGTGGTCCGGTGCTTGCGCGGCCGCCCCGCCAACAACCGGTCAAACAGCGCGTTAGGCAGCATGCGCAGCAGTTTGGCCACCACCCCCATCTGCCAGGGAATGACGCGGTAGCTCACTCCAGCCCGCTCGGTGGCAAATGCCCGGTCGGCAAAATCCTCGGGGCGCATCAGGAACGGCATGGCATACCGGTTTTTGCGCGTCAGTGGCGTGTCGATGTACCCAGGGCTGATGGTGGATACGCCCACACCCGTTCCGCGCAATTCCCCACGCAGACTTTCGCAGTAGCTGATGAGTGCCGCCTTGCTCGCGCAATACGCCCCATGGCCGGGCAGCCCCCGGATGCCGGCCACGCTGGCAATACCCACCAGCCGACCACTGCCGCGCTGCACCATGGCGTTGATGAAGGGCTGAAAGGTGGCGGCTGCGCCCACCGTATTGGTGGCGAAGACCCGGGCCATGGCGTCGAGGTCTTCACGCAGCGCGGTATCGACACCAACACTGATGCCGGCATTGGCGATGACCACGTCCGGCACACCCTGGCGCTGCAGGCAGTCCAGTCCAGCCTCCACGATGCTCTCGATCTGCGAGACATCTGCACTATAAATTTGGTAGCTGTCAGCGCTTATTCCGTTTGCGCCAGCCCATGATTCGATCTCATGAATGCGGCGTGCCACCAGCGCCAGGCGCCAGCCCGCACGGTGGTAGCGGGCAGCCAAGGCCTGACCAATGCCACTGGAGGCCCCGGTAATGAAGACAAGGGGTGCAGTCATGGCGGGGTTGTCACACCTTTCAGGTCGGGTGAAATGGGCTCAGCGCGCAGGAACCAGCACGCCGCGCACACGGCCACGCAGTTGCAGCACCTGTTCGAGGTTGTCGTATTCCATGCTGTCGGCCGTGAAACGGTCTTTGCCCCGCGTGAGCGTGACCGGCTGGTCCGAGCGGACACGCTCCAGCTGGGGCCAGGCGTGCAGGAACTCCCCCCGGAACTCCATCCGGGGCTGTGCCTTGCCCTCTATGGCTGGCGCCTCGCGGACCACCACGGCATTGCCACGGAGTTGCACCTCGGAGCCATCCGCATTGCTGAGCGCCTGGTCGGCCATGGCGCGCACCAGACGTCCATCGACCGACAGTGACCGCAGGCGCACATCGTCAATTTCCAGGGTATCGGTGTCGGGGTAGTGGCGGGCCACGGCTCCCTGAACCTCGCTTTGCAGGCGGCCACTGGCGTCAAAACTCTGGATCGAAAACCCCTTCATCACATAGTCTGGCTCGTGCCGTGGGGCGCTGGCGGGGCGGGGTTCCTGTACCTGGGGGGCATTGCGCACCAACCACCAGGTGCCCAGCGCCAGCAGGCCCATCAGCAATACTGGCAGGTAGATGGAAAGCCGGTCCCAGGCATGGCGCAGGCCCATGGTCATGCGCAATAGTGCGCCAGCAAGCTGGCGTAGCGGCCGCTGGCCATGAGCAACAGGTCGCAGAACTCGCGTGCGGCGCCGTCGCCGCCCCGCGTCTGCGTGACGTAGTGGGCACTGGCCCGCACCTCGGCCTGGGCATTGGCCGGCGCGCAGGCCAGAGCGCAGCGGCGCATCACGGGCAGATCGGGCCAGTCGTCCCCCATGGCGGCGGCCTGCGCCCAGGTCAGGCCCAGCGTGGCCAGAATCTGCTCGGCCGCCGGGCGCTTGTCCTCGGTGCCGAAAACAGCATGCTCCACGCCCAACGCATGCAGCCGCACGCGCAGCGGCGCCGAGTCACGGCCCGTGATCACGGCGGGCACGATACCCGCCTTCTGCAACAGTTTCAGGCCATGGCCGTCGAGGGTATTGAAGCGCTTGAGCGTCTCGCCCGTCTCGCTGAAGAACAGGCCGCCGTCGGTGAGCACGCCGTCGACGTCAAAGAACGCCACGCGCACGTCCTGCGCTGCCAGCAGCAGTTCGGGCGCAAAGCGCAGCGCGGGCAGGGTGGTTGCCGCCATGTCAGATCACCTTCGCGCGCATCAGGTCCCCGATATGGACGATGCCGCTGAGCAGGCCCTCGGCATCGACCACCAGCACGCTGGTGATGCCGTGGCTTTCCATCATCTCGGCGGCGTCTACAGCCAGCGCGTCGGGGGCAATGCTGCGCGGGCCGGGGTGCATGATTTCCCCGGCCGTGGCGCTGCGCAGGTCCGCACCGTCCTCGATGCGGCGGCGCAGGTCACCGTCGGTGAAGATGCCGAGCACCCGGCCCTGGCCATCCACCACGGCCGAGGCGCCCAGGCCCTTGGCGCTCATCTCGCGCATCAGCGTGCCAAAGCCTGCGTCGGGAGACACCTGCGGCACCTGGACTCCGGTACGCATCACGTCACTCACNNACATGGGTGAGCAGCTTGCGTCCGAGCGCTCCGCCCGGGTGCGAGCGGGCAAAGTCCTCGGCGCGAAAGCCTCGTGCATCGAGCAGCGCCACGGCCAGCGCGTCGCCCAGCGCGAGTTGCGCCGTGGTGCTGGTCGTCGGGGCCAGGTTCAGCGGGCAGGCCTCGCGCTCGACGCTGCAGTCCAGCACCCAGTCGGCATGCTGCGCCAGCGAGGACTGCAGATTGCCGGTAAGGGCGATCAAGGGCACGCCCAGGCGGTGCAGCACCGGGAGAATGGCGGTGAGCTCGGCACTCTCACCACTGTTGGAGATGGCCAGCACCAGATCCTGGGCCGTCACCATGCCCAGATCGCCGTGGCTGGCCTCGGCCGGGTGCACGAACAGGGCCGGGGTGCCGGTGGAAGCCAGCGTGGCGGCGATCTTGCGGCCGATATGCCCGCTTTTCCCCATGCCCATGACCACGACGCGGCCCTGGGTCTGCAGCATTTGCTGCACGACCTGGGCGAAGCGGTTGTCCACCCGCTGGCCGAGCGCACGCAGCGCGGCGGCTTCGATGTCGAAGGTTTCCCGGGCCAGGCGCAGGGCCTGCTCGGCGTCAAAAGGGCGCTGGGCGCCGGTGGCAACATGCATGCGGCGATTCTATCGGCCAGGGGCGATCGGACCTCGGATAGCATTGCCATATGTCTTCTCTTGCCCTGACCTTGCTGTATCTGCTGGCCGCAGTGCTCGGGGTTGTGGCCTGTCGCAGCCTCAAGCTCCCCCCGATGCTGGGCTACCTGGCGGCCGGTGTTCTGATCGGCCCACATGCGCTGGCACTGGCACAGAACTCAGAAAGCGTGCGCCATCTGGGAGAGTTTGGCGTGGTGTTCCTGATGTTCGCCATCGGCCTGGAGTTCAGCCTGCCCAAGCTGCGCGCCATGCGTCGCCAGGTGTTCGGCCTGGGCCTGCTGCAGGTGGTGCTGACCATGACCGCCGCCTTTGGCGGCACGCTGGCACTGGCG
>DMZZ01000192.1:0-5490 GCA_003484805.1 Comamonadaceae bacterium
ATACTAAATTTTTCTAGCACAGCGCCAGGGCCTCCAGGCAGTTGCGGCGGTGGGCGGGGCCGCTGTCCTGGGCGATTTCCCGGCCGGGCAGGCGCAGGCCATAGTTCAGGCCCAGCCGGTCGGCCTGCAGCACCCAGGCCGTCAGGCGCGAGAGCCGGGCCTCGGGGTCGGCCAGACCCGTGTGTGCGGTGTCGAGCCACAGCTCGTGGCGTTGCGACTGCTGCGCGTCGCGGCTGACCAGGGCGTCGGAGCCGCTGGCCAGGGCCTGCGCGGCCTTTTTCCACACCACCAGTTGCAGCGGGTCGCCCCGGCGGTAGGCACGCACGCCTTCAAAATCGCCCGTGCCATGGGTGGGCGCACTGCCGGTGCCGCCCGCACGCGGCTCGCCCGGCGGCAGGGGCGGGGCGCCGGGCTCGGGCGCGGGGTAGATCAGCACCTCGGCTGCCGGGCGCCACACCGTCCAGACCCGGAAGATGCCCAGCGGGTAGCGCGTCTCGGCGGTGAGGGTGGGGACGCGGTGCAGGCCGCGCCGCGTGGGTGTGAACGCCACCTGCACGTGCGCGATGCCCTGAGCGGGCACATCGGTCCAGGCCCAGTGGCCGCTGCCGTACACCGCCAGCGCGATGCTCAGGCGCGGCGTGCGCCGTTCGCTGGCCAGTTGCACCTGCAGCGCAGCGCCCTGGCCCAAAAAAAGCGGCTCGGGCGGCTTGAGGTGCAGGCTCAGCCCGCGCAGCGTGGCATGGCAGAAATGCATGCCCGCCACGGCGCTGCCTGCCAGCAAAAAGGTCAGCAGATAGCCCAGGTTGAGCTGGAAGTTGATGGATGCCACCAGCAGCACCAGCAGCGTGAGTGCCAGCATCCAGCCCGCGCCGGTGGGCAGGATGTACACATTGCGCTGGGTGAGCACGGTGGTGTCCGTCAGCGGCAGGCGGGCCTGCCACCAGCGCTCGAAGCGCTTGCGCACGGCATCCACCGGGTGAAATTCCCGGGGGCGTGGCAGGGGGCGGGCGGGGGTGCTTTCCATGGGGGGGCGTTCGCACCTTCTTAGGGCAGGTCCACCGCAGCGACCATGGCGTGCACCTGCTCCACGGCGCCACGCCCGGCATCGCCCACGGGCACGAGGCGGTGCGCGATGGTCTGGGCCACGATGGCCTGCACGTCGTCGGGGGCCACATAGTCGCGCCCGCAGATCATCGCCTGCGCCTTGGCCGCGCGCACCAGCGCAATGCCGGCGCGGGGCGACAGGCCTTGCAAAAACCACCGGCCCGAGCGCGTGGCGGCGATGAGGTCCTGCACATAGTTGAGCAGGGGGTCGGATGCATGCACCGCCAGCACCTGCTGCTGCAGCTCGGCCAAGTCCTGTGGCGACACCAGCGGCCGCAGCGTGTTGGCCATTTCGCGCCGGTCCCGGCCCGAGAGCAGCTCACGCTCGGCGGCGCGGTCCGGGTAGCCCAGCGAGATGCGCATCAGAAAGCGGTCGAGCTGCGATTCGGGCAGAGCGTAGGTGCCGAGTTGGTCGTGCGGGTTCTGCGTGGCGATGACGAAGAAGGGTTCGGGCAGGGGGCGTGTCTCCCCTTCGACCGACACCTGCTTCTCCTCCATGGCTTCGAGCAGCGCGCTTTGCGTCTTGGGGCTGGCGCGGTTGATCTCGTCGGCCAGCAGCACCTGGGCGAACACGGGGCCGGGGTGGAACATGAAGGCTTCCTTGCCGCGCTCGTACACCGAGACACCGATCAGATCGCTGGGCATCAGGTCGGCCGTGAACTGCACGCGGGCAAATTGCAGGCCAAACACATGGGCCAGGGCATGGGCCAGGGTGGTCTTGCCGACCCCGGGAACGTCCTCGATCAGCAGGTGGCCGCCCGCGAGCAGACAGGCCACGCAGTCCTGAACGCGGGCGCTCTTGCCCACGATCACCGTGTTAAGCTGATCCAGTATGGACTTGATTTTTTGCGGCGTTTGCATGGCGCGACGTTATCCGAAATTCTGAGGCGTGGAGACAAGGTAATGGGCAAGACGGGTTATTTTTCCCACCGCGACTGCTGGATGCATGAAATGGGCCCAGGCCATCCCGAATGTCCCGAGCGGCTCGATGCCATCGAAGACCGTTTGCTCGTGACGGGCGTGATCGATGCGCTGGAGCGCTACGAGGCACCGCAGGCGGCACTGGCCGATATCGAGCTGGCCCACGGGCGTTTGCACATCGCCGCCATGCGCGGCCTGACCGACTGGTTGCGCGAGGAGGTGCAGGCCGGTGGCCCGGCCTATACCCAGGTCGACCCCGACACCTCGATGAATGTGCATACCTGGAGCGCTGCGCTGCGCTCGGCCGGTGCGGCCCTCGCCGCCACCGACGCCGTGATGGCCGGCGAGCTGGAAAACGCCTTTTGTTCGGTGCGCCCGCCGGGCCACCATGCCATGCGTGACAAGGCCATGGGCTTTTGCTTCTTCAACAACGTCGCCGTGGCCGCCAAATACGCGCTGCAGCGCTACAACCTCAAGCGTGTGGCGGTGGTGGACTTTGACGTGCACCACGGCAACGGCACCGAGGACATCCTGTCGGGCGACGAGCGCGCACTGATGGTGGGGCTTTTTCAGCACCCGTTCTACCCGTTCAGTGGCGACAAGGACCCCGCACCCAACATGGTCAACGTGCCTGTGGCGGCCTACACGCGCGGCATGGATATCCGCGAGATCATCGAGATGATGTGGATTCCGCGCCTCGACGCCTTCAAGCCCGAGATGATTTTCATCAGTGCCGGGTTTGACGCGCACCGCGACGATGACATGGGCCAGCTCGGCCTGACCGAGCAGGACTACACCTGGATCACCCAGCGCATCAAGGACGTGGCACGCCGCTACTGCAACGGCCGCATCGTTTCGTGCCTGGAGGGTGGCTACGTGATGAGTGCGTTGTCGCGCAGCGTCGAGGCCCATGTGCGCGTGCTGGCGGATTTGTGAACCCAGGGGGTGGATGCAATGATGGATATGGCAATGCCCCTTGGTGTGGCGCGCGATGCACGTGGTGTGGTCACTCTGACCCTGAACGATCCCGCGCGCTTCAACGCGCTGGGCTCGGAGATGCTCGTGGCCCTGCAGCAGGCACTCGATGCGATTGATGGTGATGAATCGGTGCGCGTGGTGGTGCTCGCAGGTGCGGGCAAGGCGTTTTGCGCCGGGCACAACCTCAAGGACATGGCTTCCCACCCCGATCTGGCGTGGTACCAGCAGCTCTTTGCGCAGTGCAGCCGCATGATGTTGTCGCTGCACAAGCTCAGCGTGCCGGTGATCGCGCGCGTGCATGGCATGGCCACGGCGGCGGGTTGCCAGCTGGTGGCGCAGTGCGATCTGGCCGTGGCGGCGGACAGTGCCAGCTTTGCCACCAGCGGCATCCACTACGGCCTGTTCTGCTCCACGCCCAGCGTTCCGCTGGTGCGCAACGTGCCGACCAAGCGCGCCATGGAAATGCTGCTCACCGGCGACTTCATCGATGCGGCCACGGCCCAGCAGGAAGGTCTGCTCAACCGTGTCGTGCCCCTGGACGCACTGGACGCGGAGGTGGAAAAAATCGTGCAGTCCATCCTGGAAAAACCCCGCGTCGCCGTGGCCATGGGCAAGGCGCTGGTGTACCGCCAGCGCGAGCTGGGGCTGGACGCCGCCTACCAACTGGCGGGCCAGACCATGGCCGTGAACATGATGGACGAGGCGGCCCAGGAAGGTGCGCGCGCCTTTGTCGAAAAGCGCAAGCCCGGGTGGAAGTGCTGATGGCAGGAAAAGTGCAGTCTCCGGTGGCCGGAGGGTTTGATGCTTGGCTGGAAGCCTTCCTTCAGCCCACGGTGCTGATCGAATTGGGCGCCCTGGCGCTGTGCGTGGCACTGGCCTGGGCCCTCGTGGCTCTATTGCGACGGGGCCTGCGCCAGTCCGATGGCAGATCCATCCTGTTTGGGCGCAGCGTGTTTGATGGTGCGCTGTTCCCGCTGGTATTGCTGGTACTCGGCTATGTGGCTCGCACCCTGTTGCTGCAATGGGTGCCGCTGGCGGTATTCATGGTGGTCATTCCGGTCCTGGTGTCGCTGGTGGTCATCCGCATTGGCGTGAAGGTCCTGCAGGTGGCCTTTCCGCAGGCTGCATGGGTACGCCCGATCGAGCGAACCATTTCGTGGGTGGCCTGGCTGGGCATGGTGCTGTGGGTGACGGGCCTGTTGCCGCTGGTGCTTCATGAACTGGATCAAATTGCCTGGAAGGTCGGCGGGACCACCCTCTCGGTGCGCACCATCATCGAAGGTTCGCTGACCGCCGCTGCCGTGCTGCTGCTGTCGCTGTGGGTGTCTGCCGCCATCGAGGCGCGACTGCTGCGTTCTGCCACAGGGAGCGAATTGTCCTTGCGCAAGGCCGTGAGCAATGCCACGCGGGCGCTGTTGATGTTCGTGGGCCTGATCATGGCGTTGTCGGCCGTGGGTATCGATCTGACTGCGCTGTCAGTGCTGGGTGGCGCCATCGGGGTCGGCATCGGCTTTGGTCTGCAGAAGCTGGCGTCCAACTATGTCAGCGGTTTTGTCATCCTGGCCGAACGCAGCATGCGCATCGGCGACAACGTGCGCGTGGATAACTTCGAAGGCCGGATCACGGACATCAATGCGCGATATACGGTGGTACGGTCGCCTGCAGGGCGTGAGTCCATCGTGCCCAATGAGATGCTGATCATTCAGCGCGTCGAGAACCTGTCGCTGGCCGATCCACGGATCTGGTTGTCCACCGTGGTCAGCGTGGCCTACGACAGCGATGTCGAACTTGTCATGCGACTGTTGACCGATGCCGCACTGACCAGTCCGCGTGTCCTGCATGACCCCATGCCCAGCGCTTCGCTATCGGCTTTTGGTGCCGACGGGCTGGAGTTCACGGTGGGGTTCTGGATTGCGGACCCTGAGAACGGCCAGTTGGGGCTGCGTTCGCAGATCAACCTGGCCATTCTTCAGTCCTTGCGGACGCATGGCATCGAGATTCCCTACCCCCAGCGCGTGCTGCATGTCACACATCCGGGCGGCGGAGCGGCAGTGCCCGGAGTTGCGGGCGCCCCACGGGGCTAAACGCTGCAGGGCAGGTTGTTCTTCAGGGGCGGGACAGGCCGCAGCGGCGATCTGTGGTGCGCCGCCAAGTCGGCCATGTGACAGAAAGAAGTGGACAAAAGGGCGCGATGCTGGCCTATAATCCACAAAAAGCACGATCGTTCGTTTTTGTCGATACGCCCCCTTGGGAAAATGCATAGCCGATGTGCTGCGGTGCGACATAAAATGGTTTGGTTTACGTAACGTCAATTCAATCAACTCTAGGAGCCGCAGCAATGAAGGTTTTGGTCCCTGTCAAGCGCGTGGTGGACTACAACGTGAAGGTCCGTGTGAAGTCGGACGGCACGGGTGTGGACATCGCCAACGTGAAGATGAGCATGAACCCCTTTGACGAAATCGCCGTCGAAGAGGCCGTGCGCCTGAA
>DMZZ01000137.1:0-12594 GCA_003484805.1 Comamonadaceae bacterium
GCGGCCGGTGTGCAGGCGCTTGCCAGCGTCGCCCACGAGCTGGGTCAGACGCGCCTCGATGTTCAGGTGCACGTCTTCCAGGTCAAGCTTCCACTCGAACTGGCCCGATGCGATTTCCTCGGTGATCGTGGCCATGCCGCGCTGGATATCGGCATGGTCCTGCGCGCCGATGATGCCCTGCGCCGCCAGCATCTCGGCGTGGGCCAGGCTGCCCGCGATGTCGGCCTGCCACAGGCGCTTGTCGAAGAAAACGCTGGAGGTGTAGCGCTTGACCAGGTCGCTCATGGGCTCGGAAAACAGCGCCGACCATGCCTGCGCCTTGGTGTCGAGCTGGTTGTGGGACGGTGCGGAGGCTTGGGCTTTGGGCATGGGAGGGCAATAATCCGGTGGAACAGACACCCGGAACACCCGGATGCCGCAATGCAAGAGACGCAAATTTTATCGACCCTTCCGGGAACGCCCCGAACCGAACCCGCCAGCAGGCACGTGGGGCGTGCGCTGGTGTTCGATGCCTGCCATGCAGGCGTGGTGCTGCGCGCGGTGCTGTTCGTCGAAGGGGTGCTGGGCGTGGGCGCCATGTACGGTGCCGACAGTCTGCCCGAATGGCTGGCCCGGCTGGCCTTGCTGACCGGCGGCGCACTGCCCGCCACGCTGGCCTGGCTGATTGCGGCGTGCAGCCTCAAGACGGTGCTGCAGCGCCTGCCCACCACCGGCCAGTACGCCGCGGGCGTGCTGCTGGGCGCCCTGGCCGGGTTGTGGGCCTGCGGCATGCTGGCGCTGGTGGGCATGGCGCCGCAGCCGCCCTGGCTGGCCAGCAGCGCCAGCGGCGCGCTGCTTTCGGCCCTGCTGGTGGCCGCGCTGGTGCTGCGCGCGCGCGGCCGCACGCCGGCGGCCACCACAGCGCGGCTGACCGAGCTGCAGTCGCGCATCCGGCCGCATTTTCTGTTCAATACCCTCAACAGCGCCATTGCCCTGGTGCGCGCAGAGCCCGCCAAGGCCGAGGCGCTGCTCGAAGACCTGAGCGACCTGTTCCGCTCGGCCCTGGTGGAGCAGGGCGAGGCGGTCACGCTGGCCGAGGAAATCCAGCTCGCGCGCCGCTACCTGGCCATCGAGCAGGTGCGCTTTGGCGAGCGGCTGCGCGTGCAGTGGCAGATCGACCCGCGCGCCGACGCCGCCCAGCTGCCCCCGCTGCTGCTGCAACCGCTGGTGGAGAACGCCGTCAAGCACGGTGTGGAGCCCAGCGCGCGCGGCGGCAAGCTGCGCGTGCTCACCGAACTGCGTGGCAGCCGCGTGGTGGTGCGCATCACCAACACCCTGCCGGACGCACCCCCGCCCCAGGATGCCGCCTCCAGTGGCCATGGCATCGCGCTGGCCAACGTGCGCGCCCGCCTGGCCCTGCTGCACGATGTGCAGGGAGAATTCAGCGCGGGCGTGCAGGATGGCCTGTACCAGGTGCGCATCACCCTGCCCGCACCACCGCCCGGCCCGACGCCCCCCCCAACCACACCACCGCGCGCTCCGCATGAACATCCTCATCGTTGACGACGAAGCCCTGGCCCGTAGCCGCCTGCGCACCCTGGTGGGTGACTGCACCGGCACCGAGCGCCATGCGCTGACCGAAACCGCCACGGCCGCCGAGGCCATGGCCCTGCTGACGCCCAGCGGTGGGCGCGCCTTCGACGTGGTGCTGCTCGACATCCACATGCCCGGCCAGGACGGCCTGTGTCTGGCCCAGACCCTGCAGGCCCTGGGCCACCCGCCCGCCGTGGTGTTCGTAACGGCGCACGCTGACCACGCGGTCAGCGCCTTTGAACTCGACGCCGTGGATTACCTGACCAAGCCGGTGCGTCTGGAGCGCCTGCAGCAGGCACTGGCCAAGGCGCAGCGCGCACAACGCCCCGGCTCAGGCATGGCACCGCCCACCGCCCCCGCCACGGCAGCGCCTCCGGGCGAGACCCTGGTCATCCAGGACCGGGGCCGCACCGAGCGCGTGCCGCTGGCCGAGGTGCTGTACCTCAAGGCAGAGCAGAAATACGTGACGGTGCGCACCGCCGCGCGCAACTACGTCCTGGACGGGTCTCTCAGCGAACTTGAAACGCGCTACCCGGAACAGTTCCTGCGCATCCACCGCAACGCGCTGGTGGCGCGCCGCGCCGTGCGCGCGCTGGAGAAGCACTACGACCCCGAAGAGGGCGAGGGCTGGGCCGTGCGCCTGCATGGGCTGGCCGAGCTGCTGGCCGTGTCGCGCAGGCAGGTGGCGGCGGTGCGGGAAGAAATCGCGCGCTGATTTTGAGCGGCTAACAAAACCTAGCGCAGCGGTTCTGGCTAGGCGCTGCGTCGCAGACAGTACGGTTAGTACGACAAGACGCAGCAACGACGCCAGAAGAGTATTGTCAGTCGCTCTTATTTGCCCAGGCCGCGGCGCAACTCCTTGAGCAGCAGCGTGACCTGGTTCGAGGCATGGCGGTAGCCGCCGTGGTACAGCTGCCGGGCCTTTTCGTACTCGCCCGAATGGCGCAACTGCGCCACCTGTGCTGCCTGGAGATGGAAATACTTATGCCGCGCCACCAGCATATCGAACGCCGGGTACTTGCCCAGCACCTCGCGGCCCGCTCCGCTCAGCCATTGGCCCAGGCCACTGGCCTCATGCTGCCCGACGGCCACGGGGTCGATCACCTCGTCGGCACTACCTTCCACCATGCGCTGCAGACGCCGTTGCAGATCCTCATGGCTGAGGATGGCGGCATCGATGTCAAATTCGGTCATCAACGTAGCCGCGTACTCGGGGTCGAGCACGAGTTCACTGGCGTTGTCCTCATAGGCCCAGGTGGTTTCCTGGCTGTCAGGGTCCTGCTCCCTGAATTTGAATAAACGGCTGAAAAAACCCATGCTTCCCCCGCGCTGGTGAATGAGGCCGATACTGCGACGCCCCGCGCGGGAGTCACCATCGACGATCTATTCAAAACATTTTGTGTGCGTAAAAGTGTTTTGGCTACCTATGAATTGCCACCCGGGCACCTGTGTGATACCCCGGGCGACCCGTCCTCGCGCGACAATGCCCCGATGAACCCACCCAAGCCCCCTGCTCTCTCCATGCTCGACCTGGTGGCCGTCCGCGAAGGCGGCACCGTGGCCGATGCCTTGGCCATTGCCCTGCGCACGGCGCAGCACGCCGAATCGCTGGGCTTTCAGCGCTACTGGCTGGCCGAGCACCACAACATGCAGGGCATTGCCAGCTCCGCCACCGCCGTGCTGGTGGGCCACATCGCGGGCGGCACGCAGCGCATGCGCGTGGGCTCGGGCGGCGTGATGCTGCCCAACCACGCACCGCTGGTGGTGGCCGAGGCCTTTGGCACGCTGGCCGAGCTGTACCCCGGCCGCATTGACCTGGGCCTGGGCCGGGCGCCCGGCACCGACCCGGTGACCATGCGCGCGCTGCGCCGCGACCGCGTGGAGACGGAAGAAGACTTTCCGCGCGACGTGGCCGAGCTGCAGCGCCTGCTGGCCCCCGCCCAGCCCGGCCAGCGGCTCATTGCCACGCCCGGAGCGGGCACCAACGTGCCCATCTGGTTGCTCGGCTCCAGCCTGTTTTCGGCCCAGCTGGCCGCGCAGCAGGGCCTGCCCTACGCTTTTGCCTCGCACTTTGCGCCGCGCATGCTGCACCAGGCCATCGGCCTGTACCGCAACCTGTACCGGCCGTCGGCCGCCTGGCCCAAGCCCTATGTGGTGGTCGGCGTGCCGCTGATTGCCGCGCCCACCGACGACGAGGCCGAGTTTCTGGCCAGCAGCACCTACCAGCGGGTGCTGGGCATCCTGACCGGCGACCGCCGCTGCCTGCTGCCGCCAGTCGACAACTTTGCCGCAGGCCTGCAGCCGCAGGAGCGCGCCGCCATTGACGACTTTCTGGCCGCCGCAGTCATCGGCGGGCCCGACACCGTGCGCGCGGGCCTCCAACACCTGGCCGACGCCACCGGTGCCGACGAACTGATACTGGTGTGCGATGTGTACGACCCGGCGCTGCGCCTGCGCTCGCTCGATATCGCGGCGCAGGCGCATGCCGCCCTGGCGCCCGGCGCGCCTTGAGGGAACGCACTGGCTCGCAGCGGCTACCATCGTACCCTGTCACCCCCTCCCGCCCACCGACCGCCCCTAAACCCGCATGCCCGCCTTTCGCTTTGAAGCCCTGGACGACCAGGGCCTGACCCGCAAGGGCGTGGTCGAGGCCGACTCCGCCAAGTCTGCCCGCAGCCAGTTGCGCACGCAGGCGCTGGTGCCCCTGGTGGTGGAGCCGGTCGGAGACGCCCCGCAGGCAGGATCGGCCGGTGCGCTGGGCACCAGCCTGTTCACGCGGCCGGTGTTTGGCGCCACGGCACTGGCCATCTGGACGCGGCAGCTCGCGGGGCTGGTGTCTTCGGGCCTGCCACTGGAGCGCGCGCTCACGGCGCTGTCCGACGAGGCTGAAAACGAGCGCCAGCGGCATCTGGTGGCGGTGCTGCGCGCCGAGGTCAATGCCGGCTCCACCTTCGCACGCGCCCTGCAGCAGCACCCGCGCGAGTTCGCCGACATCTACTGCGCGGTGATTGGCGCGGGCGAGCACAGCGGCGACCTCGGCCTGGTGCTTGAGCGCCTGGCCGACGACCTCGAAGAGCGCCAGGCGCTCAAGGCCAAGCTGGTGGGCGCGGCGCTGTACCCGGCGATCGTCACCCTGGTGGCCATCGCCATCGTGATCTTCCTGGTCAGCTACGTCGTGCCGCAGGTGGCCAGCGTGTTCGCAGGCACCAAGCGCGCCCTGCCCTTCCTCACGGTGGCCATGCTGGCCATCAGCAGCTTTGTGCGCAACCAGGGACTGTGGGCCTTGGGTGCTATTGTTGTAATAGCTATCGGCGCACGCTGGGCTTTGTCCATGGCCGTTTTTCGTGAAAAATTCGATGCCGCCTGGCTCAACCTCCCCCTGGTGGGGCGGCTGGCTCGGGGCTACAACGCCGCCCGGTTTGCCGGCACCCTGGCCATGCTGGCCGGTGCGGGCGTGCCCATTCTCAAGGCCCTGCAGGCGGCGGCCGAAACCCTGAACAACCGGGCGCTGCGCGCCGATGCCCTCGACGCCCTGGTGCTGGTGCGCGAAGGGGCTCCCCTGGCGTCGGCACTGGCCCAGAAAAAGCGCTTTCCCAGCCTGCTGCCCATGTTTGCCCGCCTGGGCGAGCAGACCGGGCAACTGCCCATGATGCTGCAGCGCGCCGCCACACAGTTTTCCACCGAGGTGCAGCGCCGCGCACTGCAACTGGCCACCATACTAGAGCCGCTGCTCATCGTGACCATGGGTGTCGTCGTCATGCTGATCGTGCTGGCGGTACTGCTACCGATCATCCAGCTCAACCAATTCATGAAGTGACGCCGCGCGTCACCCCCGAGACGGAGAACCCATGGCCGTAACAATGGATGACAAGCTGGTGGTGGCGATTTCGTCGCGCGCCCTGTTCGACTTTGAGGAAGAAAACCGCCTGTTCGACCAGGGCAACGCGCAGGCTTACATGCGGCTGCAGCTCGAACGACTCGATGTGCCCGCGCCGCCCGGCGTGGCGTTCTCGCTGGTCAAGAAGCTGCTGGCCTTCAACGAGCCAGACCAACAGCGCGTAGAGGTGGTGGTGCTCTCGCGCAATGACCCGGCCAGTGGCATGCGGGTGTTTCGCTCGGCCCGCACCCACGGGCTGGCCAGCGTGCAGCGTGGCGTGTTCACACAGGGAGCGGAGCCGTTTCGCTACCTGCGCCCGCTGGGGGCGCATCTGTTCCTCTCGGCCAACGGCGCCGACGTGAGCGAGGCCCTGGCCATGGGCTTCCCGGCCGCGCGCGTGGCCACGCAGTCGGCCCAGGCCAGCGTGGCGCACCCGCACGAGGTGCGCATTGCCTTTGACGGGGATGCGGTACTGTTCTCTGATGAGGCAGAGCGCGTGTTCCAGTCCGCCGGGCTTGACGCCTTCCAGGCGCACGAGCAGGAAAAAGCCCTGCTGCCCCTGCCCCCCGGCCCGTTCAAGCCCTTTTTGTCGGCCCTGCACCGCCTGCAGCACAGCGGGGCGCCTAGCATGCGCATCCGTACCGCCCTGGTGACGGCGCGCGGCGCACCCGCGCACGAGCGCGCCATCCAGACGCTGATGAGCTGGAACATCACCGTGGACGAGGCCATGTTTCTCGGCGGCATGTCCAAGGGCGAATTTCTGCGCGAGTTCGAGCCCGATTTTTTCTTTGACGACCAGACCGGCCATGTCACCTCGGCGGCACAGCATGTGCCTGCCGGCCATGTGAGCAGCGGCATTGCCAACCGGGCGCCCGAGGCCGCTCGGTAACCGCCGGTCACCAATACGCGGGAACTCCAGCGCGCTGCAGCACCCTCACCCTGCAGGTTTTCCTTTCTTCCTACAGGGCAATCTTCCCCATGAAACACAAGGCACACGCCTCGCTGGCGGCCCTGGGCTGCACGCTGGCGTTGCTGGTGGCCATGCCCGCAGGGGCCGCCGAACCCGAAAATACCCCAGCGCCCACGGGGCTAAGCAAAGGCGAAATCAAGGCCCAGCGAGACTTCCAGCTGCTCGACTTCAATGGCGACGGCAAGCTCAGTCGCAACGAGGTTCGGTTGTTCCCCCGTCTGGCGCAGGCGTTTGACACTGCCGACATCGATCGCGACGGGTATGTTTCTTATGAAGAGGTGCAGGCCTTCGCCCTTATTTATCGGGCCGAACGCGCCCGCCTGCGCGCCGCACAGGCCGAAACCAGCCGCACGGCAACGGAGCGCTGAAGGGCGACAAGAAAAACGGGGGGGAGTGGCTGGAGATGCTTGCACCCGAGGCCCTGGGGGTGCCGTCCGCTGCCAGCGGAAAAACAATAAAAACCGGGCCTAGCGCTTTATGGTCGAGCGCTTGCAGCTACCAAAACAATAGCATCAATCAACCTGCCCTGGCGGCCACTGCTCACAGGCCACCCGTCCGCTTGATCTTCGGATCGGAATACGTGAGCGGTTCGTCGTTCTTGACCTGCTGGGCCATCCGCTCGTGCAGCGTGGTCTTGTTGATGTCCTGCGCCAGCTCGATGGCGCTGCCACTGGCGCGCCACATCGACTGAATGAACTCTATCAACTGCTTGTAAATAGGCTCCTTGGGCGGCTCGGGCGGCTCTTCGACGGTTTCTTTTTTCTTGACCTCGGTCCAGTCGCGGTTGGGCGCCTCCGGTGCGGAGGGCTTGTCCGGGGACTTGACGATGGCGCCTTCGCCCAGCCGATCCATGGACTCGACAGGGTTGGCGGCATTGATGGGGCGCACAGGCACCGCACCAGAAGCCCCGGTGGAATACAAATCAGCGCCCTGAGGACGCCAGATCGGCGATCGGTCTACAGGTGGCAGTTGCATGACAGTGGCCTTGGTTGGTGGAAAAACCGAGGAGGGCTCTATCCCCACCTCGTTCACTTATTACGGCAAACAGAAGGGGAAATTGAGCATTTTTTACCAATTGACACAAATGAAGGGTTTTCACTGGCATTCCGCGGCTTTCCGGGGGCACCCACCCCGGCCAAACCTTACAAAAAGCGCTCTAGCAGGCGCCGGGAAGCGCGGTCGAGCGCCGTGCTGTCGGCGATGCCGTATTGCACGCCTGCGCTGCTCGCAATCAGCAGCGCCGTGCGCACGCGCAGGCGACGAATGTCCTCCTCGCCCTTGAGCACGAACTGCGTCGGCCCCCGATCGGTCTCAATCACCCAGGTGCTGGGCGTCGAAAAGCTCGACACACTGCAGATTTTGGTGATAGTGGGCACAAACTCACGCACTGCCAGCTCCTCCTCCACCAACCGGCGTGGTGCGTCGGGAAGCTCGTCCAGGCGGTTGAGCCAGAGCAGCTCGTGCCCATCAGCGCCGACGAGCGACAAGCCCTCGTCGGGTGCGGCCAGCGGAAAGGCCCGCACCGGCAGCACGCCCGGGTGGGCCGTGCCGTCGGGCAGGGTCAGCACCAGTCGACCGTGGCCGTCACGGTGCAATTGCAGGGAAGAAGCCTGTGGGGTCGGGTTGTGCATGCAGTGGCCTCGCTCGAATATCAGGAGTTGCCGGCCGGATGGGCCGGGTGCAGCAAACCGCTGTCAAGAATGACGCCCGCCGCCTGGGCATCTTCTTCGGCACGGCGCACCTGCGCCTCGTAGAGCCGCCAATAAGCCCCTTGTTTTTCCATCAGCGCATCGTGCGGGCCCACTTCGACCACCTCGCCGCGGTCCATGACCACCAGCCGGTCGGCCTTGCGCAGGGTCGACAGGCGGTGCGCGATGGCAATGGTGGTGCGGCCCTGCACCAGGTTGTCGAGCGCCTTCTGGATTTCTTTCTCGGTTTCGGTGTCCACGGCGGACGTGGCCTCGTCCAGAATCAGGATGCGCGGGTCGATCAGCAAAGCCCGCGCAATGCTGATGCGCTGGCGCTCACCGCCCGACAGCCCCTGGCCGCGCTCGCCCACCAGCGAGTCGTAGCCATGCGGCAGGCGCAGGATGAACTCATGGGCGTGGGCGGCGCGGGCCGCGGCGACGATTTCCTCGCGCGTGGCCTCGGGCTTGCCATAGGCAATGTTCTCGGCGATGGTGCCAAAGAACAGGAACGGCTCTTGCAACACCAGACCAATATTGCGCCGGTAGTCGGCCACGGAGTAGCGCCGCACATCAATGCCGTCGAGCTGGATGGAGCCCTGGCTCACGTCATAAAAGCGGCAGATCAGGTTGACCAGCGTGCTCTTGCCCGAGCCGCTGTGCCCCACCAGGCCGATCATCTCGCCGGGCCGGATATCCAGATCCATATTTTTGATGACGGCGCGGCTGCCATAACGGAAGCCCACGCCGCGCATGGCTATGGCCCCGTCGACCTTTTCCACCCGCACCGGCTGAGCCGGGTCGGGCACGTTGCTCACATGGTCGAGGATGTCAAAGATGCGCTTGGCGCCGGCCGCCGCCTTCTGCGTGACCGAGACGATGCGGCTCATCGAGTCGAGGCGGCCGTAAAAGCGGCCGATGTAGGCGATGAAGGCCGTGAGCACCCCCACCGTGATCTGGCTTTTGGACACCAGCCAGATGCCAAAGCCCCAGACCACCAGCAGACCGATTTCGGTCAGCAGCGACACCGTGGGCGTAAACAGGCTCCAGGTCTTGTTCAGCTTGTCGTTCACCTCCAGGTTGTGCTGGTTGGCATCGCGAAAGCGCTGGGCCTCGCGCTTTTCCTGGGCAAAGGCCTTGACCACCCGAATGCCGGGAATGGTGTCGGCCAGCACGTTGGTCACCTCGCTCCACACCCGATCGATCTTCTCGAAGCCGGTGCGCAGGCGGTCGCGCACGGTGTGGATCATCCAGCCGATGAAGGGCAGCGGCACCAGCGTGACCAGCGCCAGCCAAGGGTTGATGGAAAAAAGGATGGCCGCCGTCATCATGATCATCAGCACGTCGGTGACGAAGTCGAGCGCGTGCAGCGACAGGAAGACGTTGATGCGGTCCGTCTCGGAGCCGATGCGCGCCATCAGATCGCCAGTGCGCTTGCCGCCAAAATAGTCGAGCGACAGGCGCAGCAAATGTTCATACGTCGTGGTGCGCAGGTCGGCACCGATGCGCTCGGACACCAGCGCCAGAATGTAGGTGCGCGCCCAGCCCAGACCCCAAGCTGCGAGGGCCGACGCCAGCAACCCCGAGAGGTACAGCAGCACCAGGCCCGGCTCGATCTGTTGGCCGTTCTGGAACGGAATGAGGATGTCGTCCATCAGCGGGATGGTCAGATACGGCGGCACCAGCGTGGCGGCCGTGGACGCCATGGTGAGCGCAAAACCCGCCGCGAGTTGCCAGCGGTAGGGCCGCGCAAAGCGCCACAGGCGCAGCAACACCCAGGTCGAGGGCTGGGGCGGCTGGGCGCGTGCGCAGGCCGGGCACTCCTCGGTATCGGGCGGCAACTCGGTGTGGCAGATGGGACAACGGGCTTCTTGCGCATCCACCGCCAGCGAATCGAACGGGTGGGCCAAGCGCTCGACCTGTTGGTCGAACCGCTGCACCAGCCGCAGCGCCTGGGCCTGAAGGCCGAGCGTGAAGCGCCAGAGGGCCAGCCGCCGGGTGGCGTCGTGCAGCTCCAGCGTTCCCACGCCGCCGTGGTCCAGCAGGCGCAGCGACAGCCCTGGGTCCAGCGGCCATTCCTGCCAGGCGCCCGCGCCCGGGTTGCAGGCCAGCAGGCGCTCGGCCGTCACCACCAGCAGCCCCGCGCCGAAACGCAGGTCGGCGCTCAGGTCAACCTCCAGGGCGGCCCGTACGTTTTCATCAGGAGCGAGCATGGCCCGCAACCCGGCCCCCAAGGGGCCATTCAAGACACCCGAGGCGTCCACAGGATGGTGATGTTGCATTTTGTTTGGTATTTTCACCCCTGGCTGCCCAAGGCGCTGCACTGCGCTACGGCGCGAACTCTCCGCACAGCGAAATTTCAGGGCACAGTGGCTTCACAGCCTAACGTCTGTGCCCTCGCATTCGCTGACACGCGGCCTTGATAGCAGACTGGCGCACAATCCTTTTTCCACCCCCGTCTCTCCTTTTTTGCAACGCCCCTACAACAAGGCCGGTTCCTCCCCCGCTGCACCCCATGGCGAAATTCAACGACATTCAACTGCTGCGCATCAACTACCTGCGCGGCCCCAATCTCTGGACCTACCGTCCGGTGCTCGAAGTCTGGCTCGACCTGGGCGCGCTGGAAGACCATCCCTCCCACACCCTGCCGGGGTTCAATGAACGCCTCACCACCTGGCTGCCCGCCCTGGTAGAGCACCACTGCGGCGTGGGCGAGCGCGGCGGCTTCCTGCAGCGCCTACAGGAGGGCACGTGGTGCGGCCATGTGCTGGAGCACATCGTCATCGAGCTGCTGAACCTGGCCGGCATGCCCACGGGCTTTGGCCAGACGCGCAGCACCTCGGTGCGTGGCGTCTACCGCATGGTGTTCCGGGCGCGCGATGAGAGCGTCGCGCGCATGGCGCTGGAGCAGGGCCACCGGCTGATCATGGCCGCCCTCAACGACGAGCCCTTCGACGTACAGGCGGCCGTGGGCAAGGTGCGCACCGAGGTGGACGACCGCTACCTGGGCCCGAGCACGGCCTGCATCGTGACCGCTGCCACCGACCGCGGCATTCCGCACATCCGCCTGAACGACGGCAACCTGGTGCAACTGGGCTACGGCGCCGCACAGCGCCGCATCTGGACGGCCGAGAGCGAATTCACCAGCGCCATTGCCGAAGGCATTGCTTCTGACAAGGACCTGACCAAGAGCCTGCTCAAGGCGTGCGGCGTGCCCATCCCCGAGGGCCAGGTCGTCCACAGCCCCGAGGAGGCCTGGGAAGCCGCACAGGACATCGGCCTGCCCGTGGTCGTCAAGCCCTCCGACGGCAACCACGGCCGGGGTGTGACGCTGGACCTGCGCAAGCAGGAAGACATCGAGGCGGCCTACCACGTGGCCTACCCCGAAGGCAGCGACGTGATGGTCGAGCGGTTCATTCCCGGCAACGAACACCGCCTGCTGGTGGTGGACGGCAAGGTCGTGGCCGCCGCGCGCGGCGAGGTGCTCGGCATCACGGGCAACGGCCGCAACACGGTGCGCGAACTGATCGACAGCCAGCTCAACTCCGACCCGCGCCGTGGCTACGAGGAGGAATACCCGCTCGACATCATCGATGTGGCGCAGGATGCCAAGGTGCAGCTCGAACTCAAGCGCCAGGACCTCGACGCCGACGCCGTGCCCGCCGCCGGCCGCCAGGTGGTGGTGCAGCGCAACGGCAACATGGCCGTGGACTGCACCGACGACGTGCATCCCGAGGTGGCCTACATCGCCCAGCTGGCGGCCAAGGTGGTGGGCCTGGACATTGCAGGCATCGACCTGGTGGCACAGGACATCTCCAGGCCGCTGCATGCCCAGGGGGGCGCCATCGTGGAGGTGAACGCGGGCCCCGGCCTGCTGATGCACCTCAAGCCTGCCGTGGGAGCGCCACGGCCCGTGGGGCAGGCGATTGTGGAGCACCTGTTCCCGGCCGAAGAGCATGCCCGGGACGCGGGCCGCATTCCCGTCGTGGGGGTTGCGGGCACGCGGGGCACCACCACCATTGCCCGCCTGGTGGCCTGGCTTCTGCACCTGAGCGGACGGCATACCGGTGTGGCCTGCCGCGCCGGGCTGTTCCTTGACCAGCGCCGCGTCGAAGCCAGCGACAGCGCCCACTGGGAGGCCGCGCACCGCCTGCTGATGAACCAGATGGTGCAGGCCGCCGTGATTGAAAACGATGCCCGCACCATCCTACAGGACGGCCTGGCCTATGACCGCTGCCAGGTGGGCGTGGTCACCGACATGGATGGCGTGGAGCATCTCGCCGCATTCGATGTGCACGAGCAGGAGCAGATGACCAAGGTGCTGCGCACCCAGGTGGATGTGGTGCTGGCAGAAGGCGCCGCCGTGCTGAACGGCGCAGACGCCCAGGTCGCCGCGCTGGCACCCCTGTGCGACGGCAGCGTGGTGCTGTACGCGCAGGACGCGAACCTGCCCGCCATCGTGGAACACCGAGCCGATGAAGAATCCGGCC